>JAWWAM010000078.1:0-9361 GCA_033721715.1 Marinobacter sp. | reverse complement strand
GGACCCGATGGATTCGGTCAAGGAAATGGGTACCAACATTTCCAGCAAGGCCATTGTTCATCCCTACAAGCTCTTCGGTGACCAGCGTCGTAATTCCAAGGGTTGGGACATCACGGATCCGGTTACCGTTAAGGAAATCGACGAGGGCCGCGATGCCTTCCGCGATCATCGCTGGAAAGGCGGGCCTATCATTGCCGGCGAGGTGGCAGGAGCGGAAGTTCAGATGGTCCGCAACCCCGCTGATCCCGAAGATACCGTTGGCCATGTCACCCTGGCCTCCGAGGCCGACGTGGACACTGCCATTACCGCAGCGCAGGAAGGCTTCAAGACATGGTCTGCCCGGCCGGCGAAGGAAAGAGCCGAATGTCTTCGCAAGGTGGCTGATCTGTACGAAGAGAATGCCTACGAGCTGTTCGCGCTTGCCACCCGGGAAGCGGGAAAGTCCCTTCTGGACGGTGTCGCCGAAATCCGTGAAGCAGTGGATTTTGCCCTGTTCTACGCCAATGAAGGCATTCGCTATGAGGACAATGGCGAGGCACGTGGGGTGATGGTGTGCATATCCCCCTGGAACTTCCCGCTGGCAATCTTCACCGGCCAGATTCTTGCCAATCTGGTGGCGGGTAACACCGTACTGGCCAAGCCCGCCGAACAGACATCATTGCTGGCGGTGCGTGCCGTGGAGCTGATGCATCAGGCGGGGATTCCCAAGGATGCCATTCAGTTGCTGCCAGGCACCGGCGCCACCGTGGGCGGCGCGTTGACCTCTGATTCACGGGTGGCTGGCGTGTGCTTTACCGGTTCCACGGCAACGGCCCAGCGGATCGACGGGAAGATGAGTGAAAACATGGCACCCGACGCCGCGCTGGTTGCGGAAACGGGCGGTTTGAACGCCATGATCGTGGATTCTACCGCCCTGCCGGAACAGGTGGTACGAGATGTGCTGGCCTCTTCATTCCAGAGTGCCGGCCAGCGGTGTTCTGCACTGCGTATGCTGTACGTTCAGAAAGACATTGCCGACCACCTTCTGGAAATGCTGTTCGGCGCCATGGATGAGCTTGGCGTAGGCGACCCGTGGCTGCTCTCAACGGACGTCGGACCGGTGATTGATGAAACCGCCAGGAAGAAAATCACCGAGCACTGCGACAAGTATGAAGCCAAAGGGCGTCTTATGAAAAAGGTGCCGGTGCCCCAGAAGGGCAACTATGTTTCACCGGTTGTCATCAGTGTCAGCGGTATCGAGGAACTGGAAGAAGAGATTTTCGGCCCGGTGCTGCATGTGGCCACGTTTGCGGCCAAGGACATCAACAAGGTGGTGGACGACGTCAACGCCAAGGGTTACGGCCTGACCTTCGGTATCCATAGCCGTGTGGACCGTCGTGTGGAGCAGATTGCCAGCCGTATCAAGGTAGGCAACACCTATGTGAACCGGAACCAGATCGGCGCCATTGTCGGGTCTCAGCCATTCGGAGGCGAAGGCCTGTCCGGAACCGGTCCCAAGGCTGGCGGCCCCCAGTATGTGCGTCGTTTCCTGAAGGGCGAGACCGTTGAGCGCACGGCGGATTCCGGGGCCAGGCAGGTGGACATCAAGAAGCTCGAAGGGCTGATTGGCAAAGTAACGGGTATAAAAGTACCTGCACCTGAGCCAAGAGTTGAAGCGATGAAGCCGATCTTCGGCGAGGTTCCGGCACCGCTGGATGCCCACGCTGAAGAACTGCCGGGGCCCACTGGGGAGCTGAACCGCCTGAGCAATCACCCCCGTGGCGTGGTGCTTTGTCTGGGGCCCGATAAGGAAACTGCTCTGGAGCAGGCTGCAACCGCATTATCCCAGGGTAACAAAGTGGTTGTTGTTGCCCCGGGTGTTGAAGAAATCATGGGCACTGCCGCCGCGGCTGGCCTGCCAATTGTTGGGGTTGAAGGGCTGCTGGAGCCGGAGGCACTGGCTCAGGCACGTGGCTTCCACGCAGCGGTGAGCTGCGCGGAGCAGTCCCTGTTGAAGAAGTACCGTCAGGCGTTGGCGAAAAGGGAGGGCGCCCTGCTACCTCTGATTACCGAGCACAAGCTTGATCAGCGGTTCGTGATTGAGCGTCACCTGTGTGTGGATACAACGGCGGCAGGCGGCAACGCCAGCCTGATCGCCGCGTCCGAGTAACGGTGGAGCTGCTGGACGCCCCCCGGAGAAGGGGGGTGTTCAGGTAGTCGCCACCGAAAACTGCTCAGGCAGACTCGGCAATTTCCCGGAAGGCTTGTACCAGCGTTTCAGGCTCCTGGGCGCCCGAAATCAGGAATTTCCGGTTGATGATGTAGGCAGGCACCGCTGACACGCCCGCCTGCTGGTACTGGGCCTCATCCTGCCGCACGGCATCTGCATACAGGTCTGATGCCAGCACTTCGCGGGCTTTGGCGCCCTCCAGCCCGATGGATTCCACGCAATAGACCAGCACGTCCGGGTTTGAAATGTTTTCCGCGCGGCCGAAGTAGGCCTCGAAGAAGGCCATCTTCATTTCGGTCTGTTTGCCCTGTTCTCCCGCCCATTTCACCAGCCTGTGGGCATCGAACGTGTTGCGGGTATGGCGCTCCTGAAGCTTCTTGAAGTTGAGCCCCAGCGCCGTGGCAATCTCCATCATCTGCCCCTGGCTGGCTCTCATTTCGTCTTCACTGCGGCCATATTTGCGACTCAGGGCCGGCAGGATAGGTTCGCCATCGCCGGACGGGTCAGGGTTCAGTTCAAAAGCATGCCATTGCAGGGTGAAGTCCATGTCGTCTTGCAGGGCCTCCATGGCTTTCTCCAGGCGGGCATAACCAATGGCGCACCAGGGGCAGGCGATGTCGGACACGATGTCGATTTGCATGGTTGTCATGGCAGCTCCGGATTGGATTGTGTCTATGTCAGGTTAACAGAAGACCTTTCGGTGCGTCGCCTTCAAGGCTGCCGGGAAACCGGCTCTTCAGGTAGCCGTTTACCGGACCAGTTTTCCATCAGCCGGCAGGTGACGAGATCGCCGGTAACGTTGATGGCAGTACGACACATATCCAGAATCCGATCCACACCCATGATCAGGGCAATGCCACCTGGCGGAATGCCGACCGTCTGCAGCACCATTGCCAGAATGACGATGCCGACGCCCGGTGTTGCCGGGGAGCCGATGGAGGCACCAACGGCCATGGCCACGACAAGTGCCATGCTACCCATGCTGAGATCAATGCCATAAACCTGCGCCAGGAATACCGTCGCCACAGCCTGGTACAGGGCCGTGCCGTTCATATTGATGGTCGCACCCAACGGAATGACGAACTGGGAGACTGAGGGCCGCACCCCGAGCTTGTCTTCGGCGGTGCGAATCGACAGAGGCATTACCGCTGCTGAGCTTGAAGTGGAGAACGCGAGCAGCAGGACATCACGGCTGTCCTTGATGAACTGAACAGGAGGCTGGCCGGCCAGAAGCTTAAGGATCAACATGTACAGTCCGAGCAGAAGCAGCAGGCCCACCAGAACGGTCACCACATAGGATGCCATGCCCATCATGGCCTGGAAGCCAATAGTGGTAGTCAGCTGTGCCATCAGTCCGAACACGGCGTAGGGCGCCAGCCGCATGGCCCAACGCACGACGGTCATACAGACCTGTTGCAGGGAATCCAGCAGGTCCAGCAAGGGCCGTGACTTTTCCGGGGCCATACTCACCAGAGCGATACCGACTATGATGGAGAAAATAACCACCTGCAGCATCTGGCCCTCAACCATGGCGTCCAGTGGGTTGCCGGGAAGCAGACCAATCAGGGTTGTGGGGAGCTCATCAACACTGGGCAGGGTTGCTGCGGTGGTCGGGCCTTCCCCGGGTGAGACGGTGCTGGCAAGGCCAGTCATCATGCTGCCGGGATTCATCAGGTTGCCCACCCATAGCCCGATGGAGGCGGCTATGGCGGTAGTGATCACGAAAAAACCGGTCACTCGCAGCCCCATCTTGCGGAGCTGGTCCAGATCTTCGCTGGCGGCAAGGCCGCGGATGACGGAGGCAATGACCAGGGGAATCACGATCATCTGGATTGTGGCCAGGAAAAGCTGCCCGGGGAACGCCAGCCAGTTACCGATCAGCGTGCCCGTCGCGGGCTCGACGAGACCGACAGAGGGGCCGAGCAAGGTGCCCGTCACCAGGCCCAGGAACATGCCGACGAGTACTTTCAGCCAGAGTCGCCCCTGCACAAGCCCTGAGAGGTAGCTGCTCAGATGCCGTAGCGGCCGGGGATAATAGCTCGAGTTGTTTTCAGTCATGATCGGACCTTTGTCAGACGGAATTGATTTCCGTTTCGGTCAACTGGCGGCAGGCGCCGGGTGCAAGCCTGGCGTCAAGGTGAATGTCGCCCATGCTCTCCCGGTGCAGCCCGGTTATTCGATTTCCGACGGCATGAAACATGCGCTTCACCTGGTGGTAGCGGCCTTCGTAGATAGTAACCCGTGCTTCCCGGGTCCCGAGCAGTTCGAGCTGGGCGGGTGACGTTCTGAGCTGCTCGAACTCGAACCAGATGCCTTCAGCAAAACGTGCAGCAGTTTCCGGTGAGATCGCGTTGGCGGTGGATACCCGGTAGACCTTCGGTATTCTGATTTCCGGTTTGGTCAGCCGGCGCGACCAGGTGCCGTCATTCGAGAGAATCAACAAACCGGTGCTGGCCCGGTCCAGCCGCCCTGCAATATGCAGGCGGTGGTGAAAGCTGTAATCGATCAGCTCCATTACGGTTTTGTGAATCTTGTCGGCTGTCGCACTGAGATATCCTGCAGGTTTGTGTAGCATAAGATAACAGGCAGGCTCACCCCGCTGGATGACGCTGTCGCCGCAGGCCACCGTTGAGAATCGGTCCACCTCACGGGCTGGCTCCATGCACACAACGCCATCCACTGTTACCGCCGCTGCGGCAATCAATGTGTTGGCCTGCTTGCGGCTGACACCGTTTTGATTACTGAGAATTCGGGAAAGCTTCATAGCGGCGATGTTATAGTCCGATCCGACTCGATGCGATTAAACCACGATACCTAAAACCGGTAGATGATAGCACTGTGGCTCGACAATCTTTGATCCGAAAATCCCTGGGGATGTTTGCCTGGGCCCTGGCGGGGGTTCTGTTGCTGGTTATGGCAGCGGTTGTACTGTTCAGGTTCGTCAATCCGCCCACTTCTGCCTTCATGCTGGGGCATGTGATGTCCGGCTCCGGTCAGGAACTGAGACAGGAATGGGTGGGGCTGGACGATATATCACCCTGGATGCCGCTGGCGGTAGTGGCCAGTGAGGATCAGCGCTTCCCACACCACCATGGTGTGGATTTTGGTGCTATCCGCAAGGCGTTGGCGGAGTACCAGGCGGGCCAGGGTTTACGCGGCGCAAGCACCATCACGCAGCAGACCGCCAAAAACCTGTTCCTGTGGAACGGTCGCAGCTTCATACGCAAAGCGCTTGAGGCGGCGCTGGCCCTGGGCATTGATGGGCTCTGGCCCAAGCGGCGGATAATCGAGGTTTACCTGAATATTGCCGAGTTTGGTCGTGGGGTCTATGGGGTTGAGGCTGCCAGCCGATTCTATTTTGGTATTCCTGCCAGCCAGCTGTCTCAAACCCAGGCTGCCCGGCTAGCAGCGGTTCTGCCTAATCCGAAGGTGCTCAGCGCTGCCAGCCCTTCTGCTTATGTGTGGGAGCGGGTAGCGTGGATTCGTGGCCAGATGGCACAGCTTTCCGGGTTGCGTTATCTGCAGGGGTTGTATAATTAACGATTTCGCCCCTGTCACTATGAGAGTCCGTTTGTGTTGTCACTGAACCTGGCCCTGTTGTCTGCCTTTGTTCCGACATTCTTTGTGGTGTCCATTACCCCGGGCATGTGTATGACCCTGGCTCTGTCCCTGGGTATTACTATTGGCGTGAAGCGGGCATTGTGGATGATGGCGGGGGAGCTTGTTGGGGTTGCCCTGGTGGCGACGGCCGCCGCAGTAGGAGTGGCCACATTTATGCTGAAGTACCCCACAGCGTTTGCGGTATTCAAGTATGCCGGCGGTGTCTACCTGGCATGGCTTGGCGTACAGATGTGGCGGTCCAGAGGCAAGATGGCCATGCCAGAGGAGGACGCCGGGCCGGTTGAAAGCTCACGCCTGCAACTGGCGCTTCAGGGGTTTGTTACGGCAATTGCCAACCCCAAGGGCTGGGCCTTCTTCGTTGCGTTGCTGCCCCCGTTCATTGACAGCAAGCTGCCAATGGCGCCGCAACTGACGGTGTTGGTGTTGATTATCCTCGGCCTGGAATTCCTCTGCCTGCAGCTCTATGCCCATGGCGGCAAGACCTTGCGGAAGGCTCTCAAGCAGGGCGGGGGCGTTCGCACGGTGAACCGTGTGGCGGGCAGTCTGATGATACTGGTGGGAGCGTGGCTGGCGTTTGGCTAGTTGCTCGCATACCGTTCGTGCAGGATGCCCACCCGTTCGACATAGGCGCGGGTTTCGGCGTAGGGCGGTACGCCACCGTGGCGTCCAACCGCTCCTGGTCCTGCATTGTAGGCGGCTGTAGCCAGCCTGGTATCGCCATTGAAGCGTTTGAGCATGCGGGCCAGGTAATTAACGCCGCCGCGGATATTTTCCGGGGCAACCATCGCATTGCGAACACCCAGTTCTTTTGCCGTTGCAGGCATAAGCTGCATCAGCCCCTGGGCGCCCTTGGGTGACAGGGCCTTGTCGTTGAAGGCGGATTCCGCGTGGATCACCGCCCGTACCAGTGCCGGGTCGACATTGAATTCGCTGGCCGCAGTAGTGATTTCGTCCCGGTAGGGTTTCAGGAACAGCGGTGTGGTGCGCCAGTTCACGTTGGAGTCCGGGTCGCAGGCGTAACAGTGGAAGCGGATGATGTCGAAGTTTGTGCTCGCCGGTTGAGTGCCGCTGTAGGCAACCACACCGTTATCATCCTTGTAACGGTAAACCACTTCATCTTTTGTGGAGGCACGTTTCTGGCTGCTGCCTTTTACGTTGGTGTACTCCACGCGTCCATCCGGGTGAACGATGCGTTTGACGCTATCCGCCATTCCCGGCGCTGACGTTACCAGTAGCAGAAATGCCAGCGTTGAAGTGATAAGAGTTTTGCCGCTTGTCATTGTTTGCTCTTGGACTGCTTGATCAATAAAACCGGCAGCCTGCCCCATCTGCCTTCCAAAGCCCCGGCCATTGGGCTGATTATACGGCTATAGTTTCTTTAAGAAACCGCAATGTTTGTCGCAAAAGTGTTATTTTTCAGTATAGCCGGTCAGTTCTCACTATTGGCGGATTCCGGAGGTCAGGTGCCTGCAATCAGAACAGCGAGTAATATTGTGCTTATCGGCATGCCGGGCAGCGGCAAAAGCACGGTCGGGGTTTTGCTTGCCAAGCGGGTGGGGCTGGGATTTATCGATACAGACCTGCTGATTCAGCAAAAGGCCGGGCGTACCTTGCAAGATATCGTTGATCACGAGGGTTACCAGGCGCTACGACAAATAGAAGAGCAGGTATTGCTCGAACTGGAGGTGCAGCGCCAGGTCATATCGACCGGCGGAAGTGCGGTTTACAGTGAACCGGCAATGCAACATCTTAAAACTGATGCTGTTGTGGTGTTTCTGGATATTCCGCTGGAGGTGGTGCTTGAGCGAATTGGCGATTACAGCGCACGGGGAATTTCACGGCGACCGGGGCAGTCGCTGAGCGAGTTGTTCAGTGAACGTTTCGGGCTGTATTCCAGTGTGGCGGATGTGACTGTTGATTGTGTCGGCAAAAACCACGACGAGGTTTGCGATGCCGTTATCGCGGCACTGGGGCCAGTCCCGGGAGCGCACTGACAGCTGCTCCCGGGCATGGGGGAGTAATAATGTTAGCGAGCTATGGCCCCTTGCCCTTCATGGCGTTGGCAACCAGTGAGATGACAAGCAGGATGACGAAAATAAAGAACAGCACTTTTGCGATTCCTGCAGCTGTTCCTGCGATACCACCAAAACCGAGTACCCCGGCGATAATCGCAATGATGAGACATACGACAGCCCAATAGAGCATATCCTTTCTCCTATCAGATGGCTTCGTGTTTAAACGTGGCACATGCATCGGAGAGGCACAAATAAGTGAAGTCCAAAAAACATGCTTGAATGCTACGGTAAGTGATTAAGTTGTTGTTTATAAATGTTATTTATGAGTATTGTCAGTTGATTAATATTTACTAAGGTACGAACATTCGCCGAAGATTGCTATTGTCTACCCATTAAATCCGCTACCACACACAATTGCTGGCGATGAAGCCTATGCCCCAGATTTTCTATTCGTTTTTCGTGCCGGCCCTCTTCGTCTGGTTATGGAGCACGGGTTTTATCGGCGCCAAATACGGTTTGCCGTTCGCCGAGCCTTTTACCCTGTTGCTGATACGGATGCTGTTCACGCTGGCGTTACTCAGTGTGCTTGCCTGGTTCATGAAAACCCGCTGGCCCGGGTGGCGTGGCGCAGGGCACCTGGCGGTGACCGGCTTGCTGGTGCACGGCTGTTATCTGGGGGGAGTGTATTACGCCATTCAGGGCGGCATGCCGTCAGGCATTATCTCGCTTATCGTTGGTTTGCAGCCCCTGGTGACCTCTGCTGTGGCCATCCTGGTGCTGAAGGAAAGCGTCTCGTCCCGGCAATGGCTTGGCCTGGCACTGGGCCTGGTCGGGGTGACGCTGGTGCTGGCGGAGAAGTTTGGTGGCGGCGCGTCTGCCTCCTCTTTCCCGTTGTGGACACTGCTCTGGGCCGCGCTATCGCTGGGCGGGATATCGCTGGGTACCGTCTATCAGAAACGGAACGGCACCCAGGCAGATCTCGTGGCAGGCACCTTTATTCAATACAGTGCTGCGGCAACGTTTTTTGCCGTAGGTGCTTTTGCCTTTGAAACCCGTGAAGTGGAGTGGGCCATGCCGCTGATATGGTCAATGGTCTGGTTGGTCTTCGGGGTTTCCATCGGCGCTATTCTGCTGTTGATGTGGCTGATTCGCCGTGGCGCAGCCTCGCAGGTGGCGAGTCTGTTCTATCTGGTGCCGCCAGTCACTGCCCTGGAGGCGTACTGGCTGTTTGATGAGCGCCTGGGCATGCTGGCGATGATCGGCGGCGCCGTGTCGATTACCGGGGTCGCCCTGGTGGTAACCCAGCGCAAACAAGCGGCTTAATCCCAGGGGTTGACCCGGAAAAGGGTGCCCAGGCCCTGTTGGGGTGTGAGCCTGCCACACAGTCTCAGCCCCTCCCAGAAACTGACCTGGTTGGCTGTCAGCACCGGCTTGCCTGCGGCTGCCTCCAGGTCTTCCAGCCAGGCGACGGAATGCAGGGCGGTATCTGGCACCAGCAAGGCGTCGGCGTGCAGAT
>JAWWAM010000077.1:0-9421 GCA_033721715.1 Marinobacter sp. | reverse complement strand
GAGCCACCGAGGATGTCCGCAACGAAAAACAGCCCCATGGCCGGCAGCAGCACCAGCATCACACCTGCCAGAACGCCGGGCAGGGTCAGGGGAATGGTTACGTGCAGAAACGTTGACAGCTTGCCCGCCCCCAGATCGTGTGAGGCCATTAACAGCTCCTGCCGGAGGTCATCAAACACCGAGTACAGCGGCAGTATCATGAACGGCAGCAACAGGTACACCAGCCCCACAATTACCGCGCCTTCGGTGTAGAGCATCTTCAACGGCTCGTCGATAAAGCCCATTCCCATCAATGCATTATTGATAAGCCCGTTGGTGGCCAGAAGCAGTTTCAATGCGTAGGTGCGCACCAGGGAATTGGTCCAGAACGGCACGATCATCAGGAAGATCAGCAGGGTCTGGCGCTGCTTGCCGAGGCCAGACAGGGCCCAGGCAAAGGGGTAGCCGATCAGCAGGCAAAAAATCGTGGTTACTCCGGCCATGTAGAGGGAACTGAGAAACACGTCCAGGTACAGGGGATCGAACAGTTGCCGGTAACTGTCCAGGTTCAGTGGTAGCGACAGGAAGGTACCCGGGTCCCGGGTCATGACGCTGGCCCCCACCACCAGCAGGTTGGGGGTGAGCACCAGGAGCAGCAGCCATCCCCACACCAGAACCAGTACAGCGGTTTTGAAAGGTTGCTGTAACACTCTATGCATCCGCGGCCAGCCCTTCCGCCTCTTCGTTTACCGGCTCCGGTTCGACTGGCAGCAACCACTCCCAGCCATCCACCCAGCTGACCCGAACCGGCTCACCCAGCCTGTAGTCGAAAGTGGGGTCGTCTTCATCAAAAAATTCGCTGGCCAGCACCTCGGTGCCATCCTCCAGGTGAATCACGGAATCCAGCGTACTGCCCTTGTAGTTGCGTTCGACGACCTTGCCGGCAAGGCCGTGATCGTCTTCCGGCGCCAGCACGCGGATATCCTCGGGGCGTAACAGCACATTGACGTGCTCGCCTTCACGCACGGTAAATGCCGGTTTCTGCAGGGTACGGCGCAGCCCCAGAATATCCAGTGTGATCGCCCGGTCGTTTACCGCCGCCAGATAGCCGGGAAACAGGTTAGTCTCGCCAACAAAGCGTGCTGTAAAGAGATTGGCGGGGCGCTCGTAGATTTCCCGCGGCGTACCCAACTGCTGGATTTCGCCGTCTTTTAGTACTACCACCCGATCCGACATGGACAGGGCTTCTTCCTGGTCGTGAGTAACGAAGACGAAGGTGATGCCAAGCTCACGCTGCAGGCGCTTCAGCTCCACCTGCATGGTGCGGCGAAGCTTGTAGTCCAGGGCAGAGAGGGGCTCATCCAGCAGAAGTAGTTGTGGACGCTTGACCACCGCACGGGCAATGGCCACCCGTTGTTGCTGGCCACCTGATAGCTGGTGTGGCTTGCGGCGGGCGAAGTCCTGCAATTGGACCATGGCCAGTACATCGCTCACCCGCTGACGGATTTCATCCTGTGGCCGTTTCTCCATCTTCAGGCCATAGGCGACATTGTCGTAAACCGACATATGCGGAAAGAGCGCGTAATTCTGGAACACCGTATTGAGCGGCCGGTGTTCGGGGGCCGCATGGGTAATGTCGTGGCCGGACAGGGTCACTGACCCGGTGTCCGGCAGTTCGAAGCCTGCCATCAGCCGCAGCAGTGTGGTTTTACCGCAGCCGGATGGCCCTAGTAACGTGATGAACTCGCCATCCAGAATGTCCAGATCCAGCGAGTCCAGCACGGTTTTGCCGTCGAACGCCTTGGAGACGTTGTTCAGGCAGAGGAGCGCTTCCTTCATTCACCCGAAACGCTGTTCAGATACGCCTTGTCGGAAATGTTCGTCCACTGGCGTACCTGTTTCAGATATTCCCGCTGGGAAGTAATGATTTCTTTTGCGAGCTCATCCTTCTCTGCCTCTTTCTCAAGCAGCTTTTCGGTCGCCTCGCGCAGCGCTTCAATGACTTCCGGAGGGAACGTCTTGTGAGTGACATCCGGATAATCTTCCTTCATGCGGTCCCAGGCCACACCACTTTCGTGCATGCTCTGCATGTACATATCATAGGCAGCGGTGCGCATGGACACCCTCAGGATTTCCTGCAGATCGGCAGGAAGCTTGTTCCAGGTTTTTTCATTGATCAGGAACTGCACTTCAGCCCCTGGCTCCTGCCAGCCCGAGTAGTAGTATTTTGCGATCTGGTGGAAACCCATCTGGAAATCCAGGGCCGGGCCGACCCATTCCAGAGCGTCGATCGTACCCCTTTCCAGTGCACTGTAAAGCTCACCCGGCGGGATATTGGTCACAGCGACACCGAGCTCGGACATCACCTCGCCGGCAAATCCGGGCGTGCGCATTTTGAGGCCGTCAAGGTCCTCAACCGTCTTGATTTCCTCGCGGAACCAACCGCCCATCTGGTTACCGGTGTTGCCGCCCGGGAACGAAAGCAGGCCGTGGGGCTGGTATACCTTCTCCATCAGTTCCATGCCGTCGCCATAATAGAACCAGGCGTACTGCTCAGCTGCGATCATCCCGAAGGGTACGGTGGTGAAGTACATGGCATTGGGAATCGAGCCCTTGTAGTAATAGGACGCGGTGTGCCCCATGTCGTACTGGCCGGCCTTCACCATATCGAAGATACCGAAGGGTGCCTTGTGCTTGTTGGAGGAATCAATCCGGAACTTCAGCCGGCCCTCAGACATCTTCTCGGCCATCGCCGCCATGTTCCGGGGGGTTTCGCCCAGGATCGGGGAGTTGGGGCCCCAGGTTTCAGCCAGGCGGATCGTGTAGGTTTCCTGGGCCAGCAACGAGGTGCTGGTCAAACTCAGCATCAGAGTCAGTGAGGTCAGGAGAGGTTTGAGCGTTAACATAAGCGAGCCCTTTTCCGTTTTTTATTGGAGTTGGATCAGTCGGCTCACATCATAGCCTGCTGGCCGGCTCACGCCAATCGTCAACCGGCCAACAGTAATCATTTTATACTTTGAACTGACCCACCAGGTCACGCAGGCTCTCACCCAGACGCGCCAGCTCGTGGCTTGCTTCGTTGGTCTGGGTTACGCCGGTATCGCTACGCTGCGCGGCATCCACGATGCGCACTACGTTCTGGTTGATTTCCTCGGCAACCTGGCTTTGCTGCTCAGCGGCAGTGGCAATCTGCGTGACCTGATCGTGAATATGACCCACGGATTTCTCGATGGTACGCAGGGCATCAGTAGCGTGGTTGATTCGCTCGACGGTCTCAGTGGAACGGGTGCGTGAGGCGTCCATTCGTTCGACAGCCGCGCGGGACTCAGTCACAAAGCCATCGATCATGCCTCGAATCTGGTCAGCGGATTCCGCACTACGCTTCGCCAGCTGGCGTACTTCGTCGGCCACCACCGAGAAACCGCGGCCGTGCTCACCGGCGCGGGCAGCTTCAATTGCCGCATTGAGTGCCAGCAGGTTGGTCTGGTCGGTAACCGCATGGATCACATCCAGCACCTGAGTAATCTCATCGGTTTTCTCGGCGAGATTGCTGATACGGGTGGAGCTTGCATCAATTTCCTGCGACAGTTGATTGACTGAAGACTGGGCATTGGCAATCGTCTCGCCCCCATCCCGGGCCAGCTTGTCGGCATCGGAAGCCGCGCTCTCCACTTCGTTGGCGTTACCGGATATCTGCTGGATAGTGGCCGCCATTTCGTTGATGGCAGATGCGATCTGATCGGTCTCAGATCCCTGTTCCTGAACCGAGGCCCTGGTTTCCGTGGCAACACGGCTGAGCTCTTCAGCGGCAGAAGCAACCTGATCGGTGGTAGCGCCCACTTCCCGGATCGTGTTCTGGATTTTGATGATAAAGGCATTGAACCGGCGACCCAGCTCGGCAAGTTCGTCGTTACCTTCTTCGGGCAGACGGTGGCGAAGATCACCTTCACCCTCGGCAATATCCTTCATCAGGGCAATGACCCTGTTCAACGGGCTGGTAACGGTACGGCCAACAAAGATGCCGATCAGCAGGGCGATGATTACGACAGCCACGGTGACCATGGCGATAAAGCCCAGGGTGTCGGCAATTTCCTGTTCAACGTCGGCCCGGGCGGCGGCGACCACTTCTTCAATGTCTGTGACATACACACCGGTGCCTATCATCCAGTCCCAGTCCGGGATGATGGTAGAAAAGGAAACCTTGGGCTCTACATCACCTGAAGCCGGATTGGGCCAGTCATAACCGAAAAAGCCGCCCTCCTCTGCCGCATCGAACAGCGACTGAATTAGTTTCCGCACATCCGGATTGGTTGTCGGCCCTTCCCGGGAAGGATCCGGCGCATAGGCCAGGTTTTCCAGATCACGGGCATAGGCAAACACGTAGTTACCACCCTCAAACCTTATGGAACGCAGGCGATCGCGTGCTGCTTCGCGGGCCTCTGCATCTGACAGCTCCGGATCATTCTTGGCTTCAAGCACCACGGAACGGGCGGCATCCACCAGGCTTTTCAGACCTTCTTTACGGGAGTCGAGCAGGCTGGCCTCCAATCGCTCGAGCTCGGCCTCACCACCGCTTTTAATCTGAGCGACTGTAATCCAGGCAAGGGTTGCCGCCGTAATCAATACAGGGACCAGCACGCCCAGCAACAGACGGGAACGAATACGCAGCCGGCTCAGTAAGGTCATTGGTTATCACTCCGAAAAAGGTTGGATGCACCGAGCAATTATCCATACTGGTGAATCGGCGTGTGTTCCAGTTTGTAATACGAACGTAAACAGGCGGGCTGCATCCTTGTAATTCCACGCCGTAACTCGTTAACGTCCCGGCATATAATTCTTAAAGATCTATCGGCCGATTGCCGAAGAGCTTGAACCGGATTGAGACTAAAGCACTAGCTCCTGCTCAGAGCCAGAGATGAAATACCTGTATCTGATTCGACATGCCAAATCGAGCTGGGCCGATGCCCACCTGCTTGATCAACAGCGCCCTCTGAACAGCCGGGGGCTTAAACAGCTTGGGCCCATGAGTAAAGCTGTGCGTGCGGCAGGCGTTCTGGACGGCCCGGTCTTCTGTAGTAATGCGACCCGCGCGCAGCAGACCCTCGAAGGCCTTATTCCGGGAGACTTGCGAGGGAACACTTACGTAGAACCTGCGCTCTACACTTTTAACCACAAGGTGCTGATTGACTGGTTACGGGAGCGGCAGGAAGAAGAGAGCATCACCCTGATTGGCCACAACCCCGCCCTGGAAGAGCTGGCGGGCTACCTGTTGAAACAGGCGCCGGAAAGTTTCCCCACATGCGGCTTCATGCAGATCGCACTGCCGGTAAAAGACTGGCACAAGCTGGCGCGAAACAAAGGCCGGCTGGAACAGTTCCTGACGCCCAAAGATGTCAGTTATGAGCAATTCAACCGCAAGCGCCTGAAGCTCCCGGGCAACGCAGACACACCGCTGACCCGACACATCCCCGAAACACTACAGCACCAATACCAACGCTTACGGGATCTCGAAACCGGGGTTATCCGAGGCTTCGATGACGAATTCCTGCACCAGTACCGCATCGCCATCCGGCGTAGCCGCGCCATCGCCGAATCCGTCAGCGAGACAGGCGGCGACTCCGACCTGCGCAAGGCCACCAAAGCACTGAAAGCGCATGCCCGGGCCACCAGCCAGCTCAGAGACCTGCACGTATTCCTTGCGGACCTGGAACGGGGGCAACTGAAAGCAGATACACAACTCGCGCTGGTCCGGTCAGGAGCCAGAAGCCATTTCGCCAACCTGGCAGAGCTTGAGCACCGTGCGCTCGCCAGGCGAATGGCCAGCAAGAAATACCGCACGGACATGGACGGCTGGCACCAGCTCATCACATCTCGCCACTTTGAAAAAACTACTCGAAAACTGACAACGGGAGACATCCGGAAAGCGCTGAACAAGCGTATAAAGCAATACAACACGCTAGCGCAGCTACTGAGCGAGCAGGCACCAGACGACGACTACCATAGCCTGCGGAAACTGCTGAAACGCATTCGCTACCTGGCCGAGCTGGACAAACCTGCATTCCGGGAAATGCTCAGACAACTGAAACATCGCCAGCAACGATTCGGTGATTTTCAGGATCTGCATGTGCAGATCGACATGCTGACGACATTTCGTGACAGGATCGCCACAGAACCCGACATGCTTGAGCCCGTTGCAGGACTGAATGCTCTGATAGCAGGCCTGGCCGCTGAAAAGACCAGCGTGCGAGATGACATACTGACCCTTGGAGGTATTGATGGACACCCTGTTCTATGACGGCCAGTGCCCTTTGTGTGCAAAGGAAATCGGTACCCTGAGGAAACTGCAGCGGGGTGACCTCGTGTTCGCGGACATCCACGCCCAGCAGAACCGCAAGGGTATGCTGCCAGATCGGGAAGCGCTGCTACGCCGGTTACATCTGCTGACCGGTGACGGCAACTGGGTGATTGGCCTGCCCGCCAACGTGCGCGCCTGGTCTCACACCCGCCTTGGATTCTTTTTCAGGCCCTTACTCTGGCCGGTCATTTACCCCGTTGCAGAGCGCATCTACGAAAGCTGGGCGGACAAACGCTACGATCGGAAATACACCTGCGGGACCTGTGAGGTGTAACAACCATTCACACGGTACGGGCCCGCCCAGCCCAGGCCGACCAGGAATAAAGCCCCAGCGCTATCCAGATCAATACGAAGCTCAACAGTTTTTCCCCGCTCATGGGCTCGTCAAACACAAACAATGCGATAAAGAACTGGAGCGTGGGGTTGATGTACATAAGAAAGCCCACGGTGGCCAGTCGCAACCGGCGGGCGGCACCCGCAAAGAGCAGCAGCGGGATAGCCGTGACCATGCCACTGGAGATCAGCAGTAACGTGATGGTTGAACTGTCACTGAAATGGGACTGGCCGGCAGAGCCCAACCACGCGAGTGCCAGCAGGCTGACAGGCAGTAGCAGCAAAGTTTCCACAAAGAGGCCCGACAGGCCATCCAACTCTACCTGTTTGCGCAGCAGGCCGTAGGTACCGAAACTGAAGGCCAGCACAAGGGTTATCCAGGGCACCAGGCCCAGCAGGAACAACTGGTACAGAATGGCGATGGTGGCCAGCGCTACGGCCACAACCTGCAAGCGGGAGATGGTCTCTTTCAACACCAGCATGCCCAGCGCCACATTCACCAGCGGCGTAAGGAAATAACCGAGGCTGGCCTGGAGTACGTGGCGGGTTTCCACAGCGTAGATGTAGACACCCCAGTTCACTGCAATGAATACCGCACACCCGAGTACAAAGCCAAGGTTTTTGGGGCGTGCCAATGCCGCTGTTATCGGCTGCCAGCGCTTGAGAATGGTCACCACGACAGCCAGAAAAACGCAGGACCAGATAACCCGGTGAATCAGGACTTCATACGAGGGCACCCCGGCGAACAGGGCAAAGTACAGCGGAAAACAACCCCAGATGGTATAGGCGGAAAGGCCGAACAGAACGCCCTTGGTAGCTTCGGGGGTGGCAGTTTTCATAGCTTCCTCATGATCCGGTGCATCAATTTAGCACACTGCTGGTGACGCCTGCCCGCCAAATGCCTTACTCTCGGGTTATTCCTTCTGCGCTTTGGAGAACCCCATGAAAACGGCACACGATCTGGTTGCACAAGCCAAACAGGATATTCGCGAAGTTCCGTTGGACCAGGCGGATGATGCGATCCGGAAAGCGGATATGCTGATAGATGTGAGAGACCCGGATGAATACCGCACCAGCCACATCCCCGGGGCTGTAAATATTTCTCGAGGCATGCTGGAATTCAAGTTTAGCAACGATCCAGCGCTGGAAAACCGTGATCTGAACATTGTGTGTTATTGCAAAACCTCTGGCCGGGCGGCACTCAGTGCGAAAGCCTTGCAGGAAATGGGGTACCTGCATGTGACATCGATTGCCGGTGGATTTGACGCCTGGCAAGAGGCCGGCAAGGAGGTGGCCAAGCCTGAGCTGCCCTCGTTCGATTAGGTGCACCCATCACAGGCAGCAGGCCTTGTATTTTCTGCCGCTGCCACAGGGGCAGGGCTCGTTCCTGCCAGGTTTGAGCACACCTTCGCTGGTATCGCCGCTGACGTAGTACCAGCGCCCGTGCTCCAACAAGAAGCGGGATTTCTCTTCCAGGTAACCCCAGTTGGTACCAACACGATAGATGGCACGAAAATGCACCGTGCCATCGTTACCCGAATGACCCGACGATAATATCTGCAAAGCAGTCCACCGGGGTGAGTCTTCCAGGCCCAGGCTTTGTGGGCGGGTACTGCTGTGCCAGGTGGATTGCAGATAGTCGGCCAGTTTCAGCACAAACGCGCTGTAACGAGACCGCATAAGTGCTTCCGGCGTGGGTGCCGGTTTGCCCTCATGGTAACGTCCACAGCAAGCCCTGTACGATTCCCCACTGCCGCAGGGACAATGTTCCGGAATAACCTCTGCAACCATATGACAAGCCTCCTGGCCGGGGTAAATGGTTCATTTTAACAGTTTTAGTTGTCCCGCCGCTGTGATATCAACACTCATCCATGTGTTCGAGTAGCCTGATTGTGACGGACCTTTCCCTGCTGCAGATCATCCTCGCTAACCTCGCCCTGCTGGCCGGTTCCTGTCTGCAGGGAGTGGCTGGTTATGGCATCGGCACCCTGGCTGCGCCGCTGCTTTTTCTGATCAGCCCTGTCTTGGTGCCGGCACCGTTGGTACTTAATGCATTGGTGCTGACGGTTTTCATGGTGATGCGAAACCGGGGTGCCCTGCAGATACGGGAAGTTCGCTTTGCGATCGGTGGCGGGATTGCAGGGATGCTGCTGGCGGGCGTCACCCTGATGCTGATCTCGCCCAAGGGTTTTGAGCTGGTGTTCGGCGTACTGATACTGATTGGCGTGTTGCTCAGCGTGGCCGGTTTGCGCCCTGCCCTTAACGCCCGTAACAGCATCCTGGCCGGTGCCGCTTCGACCTATATGGGGACGATAACCGCTGTGGGCGGGCCGCCGATCGCGTTGATTTACCAGAATCAGAAAGGCCCGTTGGTGCGGGCGAATATGTCGGCATTTTTTCTGGTGGCCAGCTTTTTCAGTATTGCCGCCCTGGTGGCGTCCGGGTATCTGGGGCAGCAGGAACTGCAACTGGTTGCAGTCACCTTCCCGGGCGTGTTGGTGGGGTTCTGGCTTTCCGGAAAGCTGGTCAATCGCATGCCCTTTGACGGGCTGAGGCCCGCCATTCTTGGCATTGCGGCCCTGGCTGGCGCAGCAGCGCTGGTTCGCGGCCTGGTGTCGCTGTGATCCAGTGGCTCTATTCAGAGCCCTATTCAGCCCACAAGCGTGCCCGGAAGCGACTCTGCTTCCACAGTACCGCCACCCAGACCGCATGCAGGTTGATCAGAAGTGCCAGTACCCACTCGAAAGCATCGTC
>JAWWAM010000076.1:0-9441 GCA_033721715.1 Marinobacter sp. | reverse complement strand
GTGGGGCACGGGTGTTCTGCATAGGGAGGAAATACATGGTCTTCGAGCTACCTGCACCGAAATTGCAAGACTCTAAGTCATTGGTTGGCTGCATTCAGGCTCGTCGCAGCGTCAGGGAGTACACAAATGCACAGTTACCTATAGGTGTATTGTCCCAGTTGCTTTGGTCGGCCCAGGGAGTAACAGGGCCGGACCAGAAAAGAGCAACTCCATCGGCGGGTGGGTTATATCCATTGTACCTGAGAGTATTGGTGCAGCGCGTAACGGAACTTGAGCCTGGTACCTATGAGTACCAGGCTGAAAGTCATTCGTTAAAGCGAATTGGTAAGTCTGTTCCGGAAGGGGAATTACAGCAGCTAGGGATTGGCGACCAACCGTGGTTGAAAGAGGCGGCCATCGTCATCGGGGTTACAGCAGAATTTGGTGAGGCGGTCCAGCACTTTGAAGCTCAGCCTCCCCAGCGAGAGCGCGGTGCTCGTTATGTATATATGGAAACTGGCGCTTTAGCACAAAATGTCCATCTCCAGAGTACTGCTCTCGGGGTCGGTTGTGTTCTAGTGGCAGGTTTCAATGATTCAAAGGTAAAAGAAGCATTGAGGTTGCCTTCTGACCTTGAGCCTACTGCGTTGCTGTGTATCGCGCAGCCGCGGGTTGTCTAGTAGTGCATAACAGTCCGCAGTTGATGCCCTTTACGCAGCCCTCCTCTGGCAGTCTGGTTATCCAGTTGGCGATTTCGTCTGAGTTTCACTAGTCGAGGCTGCATAGCAAGGATCTCTCCGTCTGGAGTCTACCGAATTTCGCTGGTAGGCTTAGCGGGCAATCGAAGGAACGATTGGAGCGATCAACAAGGAGAAAGTTGTGAACCACGAACAAAGGGAATATGTCGCCGCCGCAGTTAACTATTTTTGGAATGGGCTCGCCAAACCACATACGGTGAATGAAAACGCTGCCAAAGTAATCTATGAAGCGCTTACAGAAGTTCAATCCTGCACAGCTTCAATAGACCTCGTACCAAGGCCCACCTATACCGCAAGCATCAGCTATATCGTTAAAGAAGTCGCAAAGGTAGGGAAACGGATAGTGTCTGGCAATACCTCCGCATATCATATGTGTCGCGACCGGGTTGCAGTCAATTATAGAACATTTATGGAAGAAGCTTTAATGGGACTCTAACATGAAAAAGAAAGCACTTTTTTTATTCATCGTATTTTTATCCAGCTCTGCTTCCGCTGAAAGCAATGACTTTAAGTTTGTGTACCATGGCCTAAATTTTTACATTCCGGATGCGCCTAAGTCTGCGGGATTTCTCGGAACTGAGAGCGACACAATAATTTTCAAATATGGTGATAATCCTGGCGAAAAACTGGTCGGTTTCAGTGTTGAAAGTAAAATTGAAACCGGTGGCTGTGAGCCAGTGCCCTTTTTCAACGAGGTTTTAGGCAAGGTAAACACAGGATGCGACGAACTGGCAGTTCAATCATTTCGTCACGTTTTTGTTGAAGACAGAGACGCGGGTGTTTGGGCAGGTGAAGGCTATGACTTTTATTACTTTATTGGTGATAAGAAATCCACAATATTTTTTGCAAGCGGTACTCCTGAGGAAAAAATCATAAAGGTGGATTCGAATTTTTTAACCAGGAAACAGATCAAGCAAGTATTTAAAGAATACGTTGAATGAAGTGTTGCATTGGTATAACTGTTCAGGTGTTCGCGAACCCTGCTGGTTTCGCATCATCAGATAACCAGCCACCGCAATAGACTCATGACAATGAAGCAATACATGGTAATCGAGCACTTCAAGCCCAACTGCACGGAGGCAGTTTACGAAAGGTTCAATCTCAAAGGTCGCATGCTGCCGGCGGGGCTTTGGTTTGTGAACTCATGGGTAAACAAGGAGCTCGGCATTTGCTATCAGCTTATGGAAACCGATAACTCTCAATTGTTTAGCGTCTGGACTAACCACTGGAACGGCCTCATCGAATTTGACATTGTGCCATTGGATGGCTCATCTCAGAGTCAAAAAATGCTGAACATATAGTTGTAGTACGTTCCGGGCCTTGCGGCCCAACCCCGGACCTTCATTTCGCTGTGCTGCATGGGCGCTGAACATTGGCTGGCAGCTACAGCGTCCTTCCAGACCTTGTGAAATGAGTAAAAAAGGGATAATTTATACTCATGGATGAATTTGAATTCGACGAAGCCAAAAGCCAGGCCAATCTGGATAAACACGGTATCGATTTCGTAGCTGCCCAAGGGCTTTGGAAAGATCCATACCTGCTGGAGATCCGGGCGAAATCCGAGGGTGAGCCGAGGTTTTTGCTGATAGGCAAGATTGGTGAAAAGCACTGGTCGGCTGTCGTCACATACAGGGAAGGTTGTATTCGTCTGATTTCAGTCAGGCGCTCCCGCAAGAAGGAGGTTGAGCTCTATGAAAGCTAAAGACTTCGACAAGAAATTTGAGGAGGGTCAGGAAGACATTATTGATGACCTGGACCTTTCCTCTGCTCGCCGCGTTAATCAGGAACAGAAGCGAATCAACGTGGACTTCCCTGCTTGGGTTGTGGAGTCGTTGGATCGTGAGGCTGCGCGCATTGGCGTCACTCGCCAATCGATCATCAAGGTGTGGCTGGTGGAGCGCCTTCAGGCTGAAGCTGCTAATAAGCCGCTCAATGGTGACTCAGCAGGCAGCGCACATTAGCGGAACGTTATACATCCAAGGAAAGGAAGAATGTTCTCAGTAGTTCTGTCTCTAATCATCATCACCATTCCTCTGTGGGCCTGTGCCATCTACGTTCGCCTTGTGCTTCAAGATGATCTGGCGTATTTCTTTGAGGGCTGGCAGCCTAAAGCCGCACTGCTGGTTTTTGCTTCGATAATATTCGTTATCTACTTCATGCCACTGTTTCTGGATGCTCAGATTGCTGTTGCTATCAGTGGCCGAGCGTCGAGATTATTTTCATTGGTGCCCAGTGTTGGCGCAGCAATGGTAATTTTCCCCGAAGTATTCGCTACCTTCACGGGTCTGGACAAAATCGGGGCGGAACAAAGCACGATTAACAACTTCTACAGAGGTCTCGGGTGGGTATTTCTTGGCGGTATATTTGTTCTAATGTGGTTGCTGTAGGTACGGTAAAAAAACTCATTCAAAGGACGTCTAACTCCCGACCATGGGCAGTACGGCGGTGCACGCAGTTTTTCGACAACCTGTTGGACCGGCTGGGCTATACTTGACCTCTATGAATCGCCAAATCCCCCTGAACTATGCCCGTTGACCTGAACGCGCTTTATCCCAAGCTGACCAATTTGTTGCTGGACGCTGTCTTCGTAGTCGATCAGGACGACCAGATCGTCTTTGTGAGCGATGCGTGTGAAGCACTGCTCGGGTATCGAGCCGATGAGCTGACGGGCACGCCGATCACCGACTATGTGCATCCCGATGATCTTGCGGACACACGAGCGTCCATTGTTCGAGTTATGGAGGGCCAGCCCCACAACGACTTCTGTAACCGTTATATCCACAGAGATGGCACTGTTGTATACATCCTCTGGTCTGCCCGTTTATCCGAAGAGGACGGTGTGCGGATCGGTGTAGCGCGGGATGTGACGGCCCTGAGGCGGACCGAGGAGAAACTGCGTTTCCTCGCCCATCACGACCCATTGACAGGGCTTACCAACCGATCATTGTTCCATGATCGACTCGAATCGGCCATGCGCACAGCCCATCGTCACCAGAGCAGCCTGGCCTTGCTGTTTCTGGATCTCAATGACTTCAAGCACATCAATGATACCCATGGACATGCCATGGGTGACCGGGTGCTCTGCATGATTGCCGGACGGCTGGAAGGCTGCGTTCGAGAGACGGACACGGTGGCCCGGATGGGTGGCGACGAATTCACTGTGCTGTTGACGGACATCCAGTCGGCGGAAGCCGTTTCCAGAAAGGTCGAGGAAATCGTCGCAGCCGTGACCGCGCCCCTGGGTGCCGAATTCGGCAGTATCAAAACGCCGTCCTGCAGTATCGGCGTGGCGTGTTACCCAGCTGACGGGGAGGACGCCGACACCCTGTTAAAACATGCTGATGACAACATGTATCGGCTGAAACGGCGACGCACGTAATCCTGGCGGAGGACTCTCCGGTGATGAACGAAGCAGAATCCCTAAACAGAGCAATTCATGAGGAAGTGGCACTCTTCCCCTACAACCCGAACTGGCCATCAATGTTCGAGGATGAGCGAGACCGCCTCCTCCGTTTGTTCCCACGTGAGTTTCTCGCCATTGAACATTTCGGTAGCACGGCAGTACCTGGCCTTTCGGCCAAGCCGATCATTGACATCCTGGCCGGAGTCGATTCCATGTCACATGCCGACGCATTAATGGAGCCGTTGTGCCATTCGAAATACACAACCTCAATGGAGTTCAATGCCTCGTTAGTTGATCGGCGTTGGCTTATGCGGTGGGCCGAGGGGCGCAGGACACATCACCTGCACATTATGGTGTTCGGTAGTCAGGAATGGGGTCGGCGCCTGGCATTTCGGGACGTACTTCGTGCCAGTACTGAAGTTGCTCAGCGGTATGAGAAGAACAAACAGTTGTGGGCAGCAGAATTTCAGTCAGATAGAGAGGCATATACTTCGGCCAAAGCAGATTTTATACGGGAGGCACTGAACCACCACTCAGCATTGAGGCAAAATACCAAATGAACGAGTTCGTCGATAAACTGAATGAAGTAGCTGGGCACTTCGGCTTTATCTGCCATTCGATGCATTGCGCGAGATGTTCAATGGGACTGGCAGAGCTTTGTCATATGGAGGACTGAGGATGTCGATTGAGATCCGTCACCTGAGCGCAGATGACATCCCTTTGATGCATGGCCTAATGACATTATTTGGCGATGTTTTCGACGAACCGGAGACTTACTCGGGCAATCGGCCAGACGACAACTACCTGCGGGATCTTCTGGGTGATCGCACTTTCGTCGCGCTGGCCGCCACAGAGGGGAATAACGTCATCGGTGGACTGGCAGCCTATGAGTTGCGCAAGTACGAACAACCGCGCAGCGAGCTTTATATCTATGATCTTGCAGTATCAGCGGCTCATCGCCGCCGGGGGGTGGCCACTGCACTGATCGAACACCTGCAACGCCTTGCGGCGCAGCGAGGCGCCTGGGTGATCTACGTGCAAGCGGATACCGGGGTCGAGGACGTGCCTGCGATAACGCTCTATTCGAAACTGGGACAGCGGGAAGAAGTATTGCACTTTGATATCGCAGTGCCTTCGCGCATGGGCGCCGACCGCCTTCAGTAGCTCCCGTGATCAATCCGTAGAATGCAGAAGAGATAAACAATGATTGACCGCAGATATCACAGAATCGTATTTTCGTTTTTCATGTCCCTGTTAATGTCCTGCATCATGTCATTTGTGATCAGTGTTTTTAACGTGGGCTGGGTCAGCAATATCATTTCGATCTGGCTGAATGCGTGGCTCTTTGCGTTTGCTGTCGCCTTTCCCACCATAATGCTGGTGTCGCCAATCGTTCACAAGTTGGTCAGCCTGACTTTGAAGGAAGAGGCTTGATGCCGTGCTTGCAAAACGCATCCCTCCCCTGCTGGCCTTAAAGGTTAAGGACCGTCCCCGACATTGAGACGCCCAGGGCAAAACAAAAGGAACGCAGATGAGCCTGAAAGCACACTTCCAGTTATTGGCCTCTTACAATCAGTGGATGAACGCAAAGGTCTACGAAGCTGCAGGTAGCCTTTCCGCATCAGAGTTAGCCAAGGACCGTGGGGGCTTTTTCGGCTCCGTGCTGGGTACGCTCAATCACATTGTTGTGGCTGACACCATCTGGCTTAAACGGTTTGTCACCCATCCATCCTGCGGGGCGCTATTTCGGGCCGTTACTGATCTTGAAAATCCGACGAGGCTGGACCAAATCCTCTTCAACGATCTTGGTAGCTTAAAGGGACATCGGATCTGGCTGGATCGCCAGATTATCGACTGGATATCCCGGCTCTCCGAAGACGACCTGGATTTCGTTCTGAGCTACCGCAGCATCAAAGGTACTCTCGCCAGAAAGCGGTATTCGAGCTTGGTTCTTCATTTCTTTAATCATCAAACTCATCATCGAGGACAGGTTTCAACTCTGCTTTCGCAGCTGCATGTGGATATTGGCGTCACCGACCTGTTGGAACGGATTCCAGACGAACCGTAGGTGGAAGCGGGACATTTTTTTATTGATTAAATGGGTCTAACACTTGGAGGTCTCATGGGATTTACGTCGAAGTACACAGCCGAAGCACCCGAACTGCAGGAAGTTCAGCAGACCCGGGGCCCGCTCGTTCTTGAATTCGGCACGTCCTGGTGCGGCCACTGCCGCGCTGCCCAGCCTCATATCGAAGAGGCGTTTACCTCGAGGGCCGAAATCCCACACTGGAAGATCGAAGATGGCAAGGGGCGGCGTTTGGGGCGCGCCTTTCGGGTCAAGCTCTGGCCTACACTGATCTTGCTGCGTGACGGCCAGGAGGTCGAACGCCTGGTCCGCCCCACAGACACTCCCTCCATTGCCCGCGCGCTGGGCCGGATCTGAGCCACTGAGATCTTGATGCACCTTACCTTCTGAGAGCCCGAGAGGACATAAATGACAGCCTACGTAATCGGCCAGATCACCGTAAAAGACCCTGCCAAATGGGAAGAATACCGCAGAAAGGTACACGCAACACTCGCTCCCTGGGGCGCGGAGTTGGTGCTTCGTGGTACGCAGGCAAAAGTGCTGAGTGGGCAGCACCCTCATACGGATACCGTGGTTATTCGCTTCCCGGACATGGAGTCCGCGGTTAACTGGCACAACTCCACCGCATACCAGGCACTGGTGCCTCTGCGCATGCAGGCGGCAGATGTGGACCTGATCAGTTACAAATCCGATTGATAGGCACCTTTCCATGCTTGAAAAGCGCATTCCTCCCCTGCTTCTAGTGCTGATCATCGGCGCTGCCATGTGGGGAGTTTCTGTTCCGACTTCATCTGTGCCAATGGAGGAAACCACCCGCAGGGTCGCTGCGGGCGTGGTCTTTTTTGTTGGCGTCCTGTTTCCTGTGGCTGGAGTGGTGGCTTTTCGGCGCGCCAGAACCACCGTCGACCCTCGCACGCCGGAGGCCAGTTCGGCACTGGTCAGCTCGGGCATTTACCGGTATTCCCGCAACCCGATGTATGTGGGGTTCGCGCTATGGTTACTCGCCTGGGGTATATTTTTGGGGCCTGGCTGGGAGCTAATGGGAGTGGTGTTTTTCGTGCTGTATATGAACCACTTCCAGATTGCCCCAGAGGAGCGCGCCCTTCGGGCGTTGTTCGGTGACGAATTCCGGGCCTACGAGCAACAAGTTCGCCGCTGGATCTAGAAGGATAGGGTTAGTTCATTTTTTGACCGGAGACAAACATGGATTTCAATTGGGGCCTTGTCGGGCCAGGACGGATCGCAGAGAAGTTTGCCGGGGCAATGAAAGCCGAAGGGGTGGGCACGCTCAAGGCAGTCGCCAGTCGCAACGCTGACCGGGCTTACGCGTTTGCCGACCACCATCAGATCGAAACTATCTACAACGACTACGCAAAGCTGTACGAGGATGACAGCCTGGATGCCATCTATATTGCCACCCCGCACAACTTCCATCTCGAGCAGGCGCTGGAAGCGATAGCCTGCGGTAAGCACCTTTTGGTAGAAAAGCCTCTCACGGTCACCGCTGCCGATTCCGAGCGGCTTTTCGCGGCCGCGAGAGCCAAAGGAGTGTTTGTGATGGAGGCGATGTGGTCTCTGTTCCTCCCGGTTTATCAGCAGGCGAACGCCTGGCTGGCTCAGGAAAAGATCGGTGAGATCAGCGGGCTCCGGTCCTCTTTTGGCTTTGTTGTGCCACGCAAACCTGACGACCGTCTTCTGAACCCCGATCTGGCCGGCGGCGTTTTGCTGGATATGGGGATCTACACCGTCGCTACATCGCAGTGGTTTATGCAGGCTGATCCCGATGACATCATTTCCCAGGTTCATATCGGACCAACCGGGGTTGATGAAACCGTTGCCATCCAGCTGCATTATCCCGGCGCCAGGGCCAGCCAGTTGCTGTGCAGCTTTGAGAACAAATACGACAACGAACTGACAGTGTTTGGCAACAAGGGGCGCATCGTTATTCACAGCAATTTCTGGCAGTCGCACAAGATCAGTCTGGTTGACAACGACAATAGCGTTCAGACCCTGGACTGCCCGTTCGAAGTGAACGGCTTTGAGTACCAGATCCGGCATGTGGTCAGGTGCCTCGCAGAGGGAACAACTCAGAGCGACGTTATGCCCCACGAACGCACCCTTGCCAGCCAGCGGATTATGGACCAGGTACGCCGGGACGCAGGCTTGCTCACCCAGAAATAAACAGTAAGGGGGAGCTGCGAAAGTGGAACGTAAGTACAACCCCATGGGATTATAAGGACGTTATCACTCACTGAAAGATCGGAGGTCGCTATGGCAGGTGGTTGGTCACGGGATGGCGCCGTTCAGGATCAGATCGACGCGAGTGTTGAAGATGAAGTGCAGCGGGCGCGGAGCCAGCTGGGAGGCGGAGACAGCGCCTTTTATTGTGAAGAGTGTGACTCTGCTATTCCCGAAGCGCGCCGCAAGGCGATCCCCGGGGTTCGCCTTTGTATTGAGTGTCAGGCCGCTCTTGAAAAGCAGGAAACTTCTTCAGGCGGCATTAATCGCCGCGGTAGTAAAGACAGTCAACTCCGGTAACCGGCTCTGGTGGGGCCCGCCAACGGGCCCCACCAACCAACGGAGCAGGTTTCGTCGATACTTATGAACGTGATAGCCAAGGCGTTGATCATCTGGTTCTGCATTCTTGCGCTGGCCATCACTAACGGCCTTCTGCGGGAGGCAGTGCTGCTCCCGGCGCTGGGCACGCCAGTGGCGATGGTGCTGAGTGGCTCGCTGCTTGCGGCCGTGATTATTGGCGTGGCGTGGATATCACTTCCCTGGCTTCATTTACGGAAACCTGCTCAATTATGGCTGGTAGGATTCTGCTGGCTGGCACTTACGCTGGTCTTCGAGTTTTCGTTTGGGCTCGCTCAGGGCAAGCCGTGGTCGGTTTTGCTTGAAGCCTACACTTTCCGCGACGGAAACATCTGGCCTGTCGTGCTTCTGATTACGGCCTGCGCGCCGTTTATTGCGGCAAAGCTGAGACGCCATAACTGTCGTTAACTACTTGTTTTTAGAAGAACAAACAGCCCTGTTTACATTATTTTACACTTAGTGCGCTAGCGAACAGACCACACACAGCCAATAGCTTATTCTGGATTCAGATGAGGCAACGGAACAGCCTGGACAGGAAGCCACATCATGCGCCGCAAGGATGAGGCGCAATCAGAACTCAGGATCGGGGCCATTGAAGGCCCCTCTTTGGCAGTATGGCT
>JAWWAM010000075.1:0-9455 GCA_033721715.1 Marinobacter sp. | reverse complement strand
GCCAAGGCAGGGTAAATGACGGCAGATACCATTACCGCAGCAGACATTCGCATCAACGCACGCTGGGTTATCCCAATAGCGCCCGCGAACGAGATTCTGGAACATCAGGCGGTGCTAATCCAGGGCGAACGAATTGCCGCGGTGGTCTCGCGGGAGGAAGCTGACACCCGCTTCCGTGCCAAGGAGACCATCGACCTGCCCAATCATGTTGTACTTCCCGGCCTGATCAATATGCATGGCCACGCCGCCATGTCGCTGTTCCGTGGCCTGGCGGACGACCTGCCACTGATGACCTGGCTGAATGACCATATCTGGCCTGCCGAAGGGGCGTTTGTCAGCGAAACCTTCATTGCCGATGGCACCCAGTTGGCGATGGCGGAAATGTTGCGCACCGGTACCACCACTTTTTCAGACATGTACTTCTTTCCGGAGATCGTTGCCCAGATGGCCAGGGACGCCGGCATGCGCGCCCAGGTATGTTTCCCTCTTCTGGACTTCCCCACACCCTGGGGCTCCGGGCCAGAGGAATATCTCTCCAAGGGTGAAAGCTTTATTCGCCAATGGCAGAACGATCCGTTCATCATGCCGGCCATTGGTCCCCACGCCCCCTATACCGTATCGGACGCTCCGCTTGCGAAAGCAGTGGCGCTGTCTCACGCGACCGGCGCGCCGATCCAGATACACCTGCACGAAACCGGCTCTGAAGTCACCGATGCCCTTGAGCAGACCGGCATACGCCCGACCCAGCGAATGGCCGGTCTGGGGGTTCTGGGGCCAACGACCCAGTGTGTCCACATGACCCAGATTGATGACTCGGACCTACAATTACTGAAAACTACCGGCGCCCAGGTGATACATTGCCCTGAATCCAACCTGAAACTGGCGAGCGGTCTGAGCCCGGTGCAGAAATTCCGCGATGCGGGCATTAATGTCGCCATTGGTACTGACGGCGCCGCCAGCAATAACGACCTGGACCTTTTTGGCGAGCTCAATACCGCAGCCATGCTGGCCAAAGTGGTAGCCGGGGACGCCTCTGCACTCTCTGCCCATGAAGCGCTGGCAATGGCCACCCTCGGGGGCGCGCAGGCACTGGGAAGAGCCCATGAGCTCGGATCTCTGGAGGCTGGCAAACTGGCCGATCTGATTGCTGTCGACCTTGGCGACCCGTTCCTGCAGCCGGTTTACGATCCGGCTTCACACCTTGTTTACAGCAACCATGGCCGCCAGGTAAGCCATAGCTGGATCAACGGCGTACCTCAGGTACAGGAAGGCAGGCTGACCCGTATTGACGTACCAGACCTGATGCTCCGCGTCCGGGGCTGGGCGGACCGTATTCGCGAACAGCAAACCAGCTGACGCGCTCTATTTCAGATAGCAGACAGAGCCAACTATGAGCAATCAGAACGTAGACCACAGTGAAATCGCCAAATTCGAGGCACTGGCCAGCCGCTGGTGGGACCCCACAAGCGAATTCCGGCCTTTGCACGACATTAACCCGCTGCGCCTGAACTACATTGACGAGCGCGCGCCACTGGCAGGAAAGCGGGCGCTGGATGTCGGATGCGGCGGCGGGCTTTTGTCCGAAGGCATGGCACAACGGGGTGCCCACGTAACGGGAATAGACATGGGTGAAGCTCCACTTTCGGTCGCAAAGCTCCATGGCATGGAAAGCGGCATCAAGGTGGATTACCGCCAGATCACCGTTGAAGAGCTGGCAATGGACCCGGAACATACCGGCCAGTACGACGTGGTCACCTGCCTGGAGATGCTGGAGCATGTACCGGACCCGGCGTCGGTCATCAAGGCCTGCGCGGCCCTGCTGAAACCCGGCGGGCACCTGTTCGTGTCCACCATCAACCGCAACCCCAAGTCGTTCCTGTTCGCGATTGTGGGCGCGGAATATGTACTCAGACTGCTGCCCAAGGGCACTCACGAATGGCGCAAATTCATTCGCCCGTCGGAAATGTCTGACCACCTGCGCCACGCCGGACTGGACATCCGTGAACTGACCGGCATGACCTATAACCCAATTACCAAGGTTTATCGCCTGGGGCGGGATGTGGACGTGAACTATATGATGCATGCCATGGATACGCGCGAGGAAACAGATCCGTCGTGACTGCTATCCCCTCCCAGCCGTCAATTGTGCTGTTCGACCTGGATGGCACCCTGATTGACACTGCGCCGGATTTCATCCGTTGCCTCAACGAACTCCGGCGGGCCCACGGGTTGCCAGCGTTGCCAGCGCCCCACATCCGCCGCTCGGTGTCCAATGGCGCCAGGGCCATGATCCGGGTGGGCTTTGGTCTTGAGCCGGATCATCCGGACTACCTGGAAAAACACACCGCGTTTCTCGACCTGTATGAAGCCGGCATTGCCGTGGAAACTGCCCTGTTCGAGGGGATGGACGGCATCCTGCAAGATCTGGAAGCCCGCAATATCCCCTGGGGCATTGTCACCAACAAACCGGTACGTTTTGCAGCCCCCCTGATCGACGCCCTCGACCTGGCAGAACGCTGCTCTACCCTGATCTGCCCGGATCATGTCACCGACCGCAAACCCCATCCGGAAGCCCTGCTGCTGGCCTGCCGGGAAGTAGGGGCCGATCCGGTTACCGGCGTGTATGTCGGCGACCACGAGCGGGACATTGAAGCCGGGCGCAACGCGGGTATGACAACCATCGCAGTACGTTACGGTTATATCGAACAGCCAGAGGCGGTTGACCTGTGGCAAGCTGACATCGTGGCTGACACCGTCAGCGACCTGGCAAAACTGTTACAATAGAGTTCCAAACGGAGACACAGAATGCAGGACTATCAAGCACCGGCTGATTTGCTGAAAGATCGCATCATTATGGTAACCGGTGCCGGCAGCGGCATCGGACGGGCGGCAGCAAAAGCCTATGCGGCCCATGGCGCCACTGTGATTCTTGTAGGCCGTACCGTTTCCAGGCTGGAATCCGTGTATGACGAAATTGAGGCCGCAGGCCACCCGAAACCGGCCATCGTGCCGCTCAATTTCGAAGGGGCTGCCGTCAAAGACTATGAAGAACTGGCGATGACAATCGAAGACAACTTCGATCATCTGGACGGCCTGCTTCACAACGCCGCCATCCTTGGCGCACGCAGCCCCATTGAACTTTATGACCCGGAAACCTGGAACAAGGTAATGCACGTGAATGCCACCGCCCCGTTCCTGCTGAGCCGGGCAATGATCCCGCTGCTGCGCAAGTCTGAGGACGCATCCGTCATTTTCACCTCCTCCGGCGTCGGCCGCCGTGCCAAACCCTACTGGGGCGCCTACGCGGTTTCCAAGTTCGCCATCGAAGGGCTGAGCCAGATGCTTTCCGAAGAGCTGGACGACGACCGTCATAATGTCCGGGTGAACAGTCTTAATCCGGGTGCGACCCGTACTAATATGAGAGCCACCGCGTATCCAGCCGAGAACCCGCAGCAGAATCCTACGCCGGAGGACCTGATGCCGGTTTATCTGTACCTGATGGGGCCGGAAAGCAGAGGCGTCAATGGCCAGCAGATAGACGCACAGCCCAAATAATGGAACTGATTTTCTACACCACGTCCCAGTGCCATCTCTGCGAACTGGCCGAAGCGCTGCTGGTAAACACACCCATGCCAGAGCCGATCCCCGTTGACGCGGTGGATATTGCCCAGTCCGGGCAATTGGTGGAACGTTACGGCACCCGCATTCCGGTGCTGCGCCGTAACGACACTGACGAGGAACTGGACTGGCCGTTTACCAGGGATCAGTTGCTGAATTTTCTCCGATGAGGATTGCCCGACATGTTGATGGTTATTTCCCCTGCAAAAACGCTGGACTACGAAAGCCCCCTGGCCACCACCAAGGCCACCCAGCCGGATTTCCTGGACGATGCCTGCGAACTGGTTGACCAGCTCAAGGAACTGGAACCCCACGATATCAGCAACCTGATGGGCGTCAGCGACAAACTGGGCCAGCTCAATGCGGAGCGCTTCAGAAACTGGTACACCCCCTTTACACCTGAGAATGCGCGTCAGGCGGTGCTGGCATTCAAGGGCGATGTTTATACGGGGCTCGAGGCGGAAAGCTTCAGCGACACGGAATTCGGGATTGCCCAGAAGCGCCTGCGGATCCTCTCTGGCCTTTACGGTGTGCTCAAACCCCTGGACCTGATGCAACCCTATCGTCTGGAAATGGGCACAAAGTTCGAAAACCGCCGTGGCAAGGACCTGTACGCATTCTGGGGCAGCAAGGTCACCAACGAGCTCAACCGCCTGTTGAAGGCCGACGACGGGGTTCTGGTGAACCTGGCGTCCAACGAGTACTTCAAGAGCGTTCGCAAGAAAGAGCTGGATGCCCGCCTGATAACCCCCCAGTTCAAGGACTGGAAAAACGGCCAATACAAGATGATCAGCTTCTACGCCAAGAAGGCACGGGGCCTGATGTGCCGCTACGCCATCCAGAACAACATTACCCAGGCAGACGATCTCAAGGGGTTTGATCTTGAGGGTTATCGGTTCAGCGAGGAACAGTCCAGCGCGGACAATTGGGTCTTCCTGCGAGACGAACAGTAAGCCTTTTACAAACCCGGAGTGATTAATGAACGAAGCAGTATTTGCTGAACTTTCCATGCTGGTCCTGCTGACCGGCCTGATTGTCTGGATGGGCTTTATTGTCTGGGACCTGGCCAAGAAGTCCCAGGCAGGCCGGTTTGGCACCATCGCCCTGTTTACTATTCTGGGGGCCGGTGTGGTGGGCTTTATTGTAAAAACCGTACTGGTCGAAATCATGCAGATTTAAGGTATCATCCCTCCCCTTCTGCAAAGCCGACATCACTCTCGATTTCACCCCATAACCAACAAGGACCCGGACAATGTGGTTTCGTAATGCCCGCGTATTCCGTTTTACCAAGCCATTTGAAATAACCGCCGAAGCCCTGGAGGAAAAGCTTCAGGCCGATGCCTTCAAGCCCTGTGGTCCCCAGGAAACGTCCCGCCAGGGCTGGGTATCGCCCATGGGAAAACACAGCGATCTGCTGGTTCACAGCGCTGGTGGGTACCACCTGATCGCCCTGCGTAAAGAAGAGAAGCTGTTGCCTGCCTCCGTTATCAAGGAACTGGTGGACGAAAAGGCGGAAATGATCGAGGCCGAGCAACACCGCAAAGTAAGGCGCAAGGAAAAGGACGAACTGAAAGAAGAAGTGATGTTGGAAATGCTCCCACGAGCCTTTTCCAAGAATCGCCGATGTTACGCCTACCTTGCCCCCGCTGACGGGGTGCTTATAGTAGACGCCGGCTCCGCCAAGCAGGCGGAGGACCTGGCCTCGACGCTGCGCAAAAGCGTGGGCTCACTGCCTGTTCGCCCGCCAGCGGTGGAGCAGGCCCCCGGGTTTACCTTTACCGGTTGGCTGAACGAGTCCATCGACCTGCCCGCAAGCATCGAACTGGGCACAGAATGCGAGCTGAAAGACACATCGGAAGACGGCGGCGTTGTGCGATGCAAGGGCCTGGACCTTCAGGGCGACGAAATCCGCAGCCACCTGGATGCCGGCATGCAGGTCACCAAACTGGCCGTCACCTGGGACGACAATCTATCGTTCGTGCTGGATGAGGAGCTGGGGATACGGCGCCTGAAATTCGGAGATACCCTGCAGGAAAAGCTGGACGATGTGGACGCCGACGATGCCGCTGCCCGCTTCGACGCTGCCTTCTCGCTGATGACGCTGGAACTCTCCAGGCTGATCCCCGGCCTGCTGGAGGCACTGGGCGGAGAAGACCGCTCCGCGATTGTCGAAGAAGGCTGATAACTGCCAGTCAGTGGGAGGTCTGTTCCAGACGCTCCCGCTGCCAGTCCTTCTCCGGCTCGTTCAGCACCAGGGTCAGGTCCATGACTTCCTCTTCCGGGTTGTAACGGATCTCAAAGCCCAGATGCTCCGCCAGTCGCAACATCGGGCGGTTATCCGCCAGCACATTACCCACCATTTCCACTGTTCCCTTGGCGCGGCAGTAGTCGATCATTTTCTGCATCAGGGCCACGCCAAGGCCCTCGCCTTTCATCTTGTCATGCACCATCACCGCGAACTCGGCCCGCAAATTGTCGGCGTCTGTCCAGGTACGAACGGTGCCCAGGGTCTCCTCTCCTTCGCCATCCTCACGCGGCGCGTTGGCGATAAACACCATTTCCCGGTCGTAGTCGATCTGGACCATCTGGGCCACGTCTTCCCGTGAAAAATGTTTACGATACTGGAAGAAACGATAACGGATGGATTCCGGCGACTGGAGCTCGTGAAAGGCCCGGTGAGCAGGCTCGTCTTCCGCCAGTACCGGGCGGATAATCACCCGCCGGCCGGACCTGGGCAGCAATATCCATTCTTCCAGCTCCCTGGGATACGGCTGGATAATGGGCCTTCCCGGCTTGTCCGCCAGATCAATGGCCACGTTTACAGCGACTGCGCCTTGCTCGTTGAACAACAGGGGGGAGATTTCCAGCCCCCGGATCTCAGGAATATCAATGACAATCTGGGACAGCGTCACCAGCGTCTCCGCTACTGCGCGGATGTCCTCTTCCGGTTTCAGGCTGTGCTCTTTCAACAACTTGTACATGTAGGTTCGACGCAGCAGTTCCCGCGCCAGTACCATGTTCAATGGCGGCAAGGCTATCTGGCGGTCTGTCATCACGTTGATCTGGGCGCCCGCAGCCCCGCACACCACCAGCGGACCGAACAGCTTGTCCCGGGTAATGCCAACACTGAATTCAATACCCCCCACATGCTGGTAGGAACGCTGAACCGCAAATCCCAGGAAACCACTGTCGGGGTAATACTTCTGGTACTCCTCCATCAGGAACCGGCAGGAATCCATGATAGCCCCTTCGCTGTTCAGCTTCTGGACCGTGCCCTTGTAACGGCGCTGGCCGGGGCTGAGTTCGACCAGGGGGTGACAGGCCCGCTCATGAATCAGGGTGATATCCACTGGCCGGCGTTCCACGGAGAAGGCTTCCAGCACTTCTTCCATATCGTCACAGTAGATGGTCTCCACGGTGTTGATGCCGTAGTCACGAATTACATCCCGGGCTTCCTGGTTGGACAGGTGATTGCGGCCCGAACGCATGGCATTGACCACTACCCGGCGCGTATGCGTATGGTCAGCGAGGTGATCGGTGAAGGATTCAGGCGTCTCCGTCAGCAGCCGTTGCACACGCTGGTGACGCACATGTTGCATGAATGCCATCACCGCCTTCTCCGGGTTGAAGAAAGACGGCAGGCCGGCCCGATAAAATTCGTCACGCGCATCCAGCACCGTGCTCTGCCCCAGCCAGCAGGTAAACACATTCAGCCGCGTGCCCTTCGAGGCCTGCACCACCGCATCCGCAATCTGCAGGCTGTCCTGGGTCAGGCTCGGGGCGTACATCACCAGAATATTGGCCACCTCGGGGTCCTTGGCGAGAACTTTGATCGCCTGGGCATAAAGCTCGGGTGACGCATTGTAGCCAAGGTCGATGGGATTCTTGCGCGTCCAATAGGGGGGCAGCAACTCCGCCAGCGAATCAATGGACTTGCCAGACAGTTCCGCCAGTTCGCCCCCCAGGTAGGACAGCCGGTCCACAGCCAGTACACCCGGGCCAACCCCGTTGGCCATGATGGCCAGGGTTTCCCGCCGCAATGGGCGCATCCTGGTAAGGGTTTCCAGGGCATCGAACATCTGCCCAAGCCCGTCCACCCGCAGTACGCCGGCTCGCTGCAACATGGCGTCATAGATAGGATCGCTGCGGGTCAGGCCCGCGGGCAATTCGTGGTGGAACCACTCCGATTCGGGCACGCGGCCACTTTTTACAGCAATCACCGGTTTGGTGCGGGAAGCCACACGAACCGCCGACATGAAACGCCGCGGATTGGGAATGTTCTCAATGTGCAGCAGTATGGCTCGGGTCTGACTGTCCTGGGCCAGGTAGTCAATCAGGTCATCATGGTCGATGTCCATGCCGTCGCCCAGGGTCAGGAAGTAGGAAAACCCCACCCCGCGTGCAAAGGCCCAGTCAATCACCGAACTGGCAATGGTGCCCGACTGGCCCACAAACGCGACCTTACCAGGGATCGCACCCATGTGGGCATAGGTGGCATTCAGGCTTCGGGCCGGAACCATCAGGCCAATGGTGTTGGGCCCGAGCACCCGGATGCCGGTCTCCCGCGCCGCATCCCGGACTGAATACATCAACGGCTGGCCGGTTTTACTGTGGCTACGGGACATGCCACCGGTCATCACAATCGCGGTACGGACCCCGGCCTCACCCAGCCGTTTGATCACTTTTGGCACTGTGTCCGGGGGCGTACAGATAATCGCCAGGTCCGGGCTGAACTCCATACGGGAGACTTTCTTTACACAGGGCACCCCGTGCACGTTGTCGTAATCGTTCTGGTTAACCACCAGCAACTGGCCCGGATACCCACCACCCAGCAGGTTCCTCAGAACCATACCGCCCAGGTTTTCTGCCCGTTCCGAGGCGCCGATAACCACTATGGATGAGGGGTTGAAAAGGCTTTCCAGGTATCGGGTGCTCAAGCTTCGCTCCTTGCTTCGGGTCGACCGGGCGGATGTACACTCTATCTTAGGCGCTTGGCTGGTGATGTAAAATGCCTATCACCGCCATAAGACCAAAGAAACACGGCAGGGCCAACCTATCCCTGATAATATTGAACAAAATACAAGCACAACCAGAGCGTTCGGGATCAGCATGACAACGGGATTTTTCTCACACGACGACTGCATGAAACACAATATGGGGGCGGAGCATCCGGAGTCCCCTGAAAGGCTTGCAGCGATTGTAAGTTACCTGGCGGATACCGGGCTGGAGCAGGAGCTGGACTGGGTGCGGCCGGATGAGGCTACACGGGATCAGTTGCTGACTGTGCATCCCGAACGCTACCTGCACCAACTGGACCTGATGCAACCTACAAGGGGTCGGGTGTTTACCGACCCCGACACCGCAATGATGCCGGATACGCTAAGGGCTGCCCGCCTTGCGGCCGGGGCCAGTATTGAAGCGGTCGACATGGTGCTCAGCAGCCAGCTTACCAATGCGTTTGTCTGTGCCCGGCCCCCGGGGCACCACGCCGAGCGCAGCAAGTCCATGGGTTTCTGCTTTTACAACAACATCGCCCTGGCTGCCATGCGCGCCCTGACGTTCCACCACCTGGAACGGGTAGCCATTATTGATTTCGATGTCCACCAGGGCAACGGTACCGTCGACATTGTCGGCGGTGATGAGCGCATTCTGATGTGTTCCAGTTTCCAGCATCCTTTTTATCCCCACTCCCACGTGCACCGTCAGGCGGAAAACATCATCAATACGCCCATCCAGGCCGGAACCTCTGCGGACGAGTATCGTAAAACGGTGGAAACGGCCTGGCTGAAACGGTTACAGGATTTCCGCCCGCAACTGGTACTGATTTCCGCCGGTTT
>JAWWAM010000074.1:0-9492 GCA_033721715.1 Marinobacter sp. | reverse complement strand
CGGGCCATCGCCCCCATTATCTATCGCACCCTGAAAAACACGGCAGATCAGATCCAGAATGGCCGCAGCGACTTTGTAACGCTGGAGCAGGAAGCCAACGAAGCCCTCAGCGAAGCCGGCTTACGCCCTGATTACTTCAATATCGCCAACAGCCTGACCCTCAAGCCGGCCACCACACACGATACTGAGATCACCTTACTGGTAGCTGCGTTTCTCGGGACCACACGGCTTATCGACAACCTGTCCATCACCCGTTAACCACACAGACTGACGAAAGGATTCAACTATGTCCCAGGGCTCTGCTCCACTCACCAGCCGGCCAGAGTGGCAGGCACTGATAAAGCATCAGACGGAACTGAAAGATACCCACATGAGGGAGATGTTCCGTCACGACCCTGCCCGGGCCAGCCGCTTCTTCATAAGCGGCGCCGGCTTGTCACTGGACTACTCCCGCAATCGCATGACCGACGACACCATGACCAGGCTGATGGCGCTGGCCAGAAGCTGCGGTGTGCCTGAACGCACCGAGGCAATGTTTCACGGCGACCACATCAATGTGACAGAAAAGCGCCCTGCGCTGCATGTTGCCCTGCGAGATTCCAGCGGTGAGCCTCTTCATGTGGATGGCACCGATATCACTCCGGAAGTGGAAACCACACGCAACCGCATGGCGGAGTTTGTGGATGACGTGCTCAGCGAACGCTGGCAGGGATATACCGGCAAGGCCTTTACCGACGTTGTCAGCATTGGTATCGGCGGCTCGTTTCTGGGCCCCAAGCTCGTGTCTGAAGCGCTGCGCCCGTATTGGCACGGGCAGTTGAACTGCCACTACGTGGCCAACATCGACGGCACCCAGATCGCCGAAGTGCTGCGCCGGGTAAACCCGGAAACGACCCTTTTCCTGATCCAGTCCAAGTCTTTCCGCACCCAGGAAACCCTGGAGAACAGCAAGGTGGCACGGGCCTGGTTCCTGGACAACGGCGGCCGCGAAGACCAGATCGCCCGGCACTTCGTGGCAGTGACCGCGAATACGCCGGAAGCGGTGAACTTTGGTATTTCCAGGGACAATATTTTCCCGATGTGGGACTGGGTTGGCGGGCGTTACTCGCTGTGGTCCGCCATCGGCCTGCCAGTGGCACTGGCCATCGGCATGGACAACTTCCGTGCCTTGCTGGCCGGCGCCAATGCGATGGACCAGCACTTCCGCAACACCCCTCTTGAGCAAAACCTGCCTGTGGTGATGGCCATGCTGGGGATCTGGTACAACAACTTCTGGGGCGCTGAAACCTATACCATTCTGCCTTACGACCATTACCTGCGCAGCCTGCCGGCACACCTGCAGCAGCTCGACATGGAAAGTAACGGCAAGAGTGTTACCCAAAGTGGCGAACCGTTAAGCTACCAGAGCGGGCCGGTGATCTGGGGCGGCGTGGGCGCCAACGGCCAGCATGCTTTCCATCAGCTACTGCACCAGGGCACCCGGTTGATCCCGGCAGACTTCATTATTCCCCTGGAAACCCACAATCAGGTTGCCAGCCACCACGTGACCCTGTTCGCCAACTGCCTGAGCCAGTCGCGGGCGCTGATGTCCGGCAAGACTCTGGACGAGGCAAAAGCGGAACTCAAAGCGGAAGGGATGAATGCTGAAGAGATCGACATGCTGGCGCCCCACAAAGTGATCCCCGGCAACAAGCCCAGCAATACTCTGCTGATGGACAAATCAACGCCCCAAACCGTGGGCGCCCTGATTGCGCTCTACGAGCACCGTACCTTTGTGCAGGGCATTATCTGGGACGTGGATTCGTTCGATCAGTGGGGGGTGGAGCTGGGCAAACAGATGGGCAAGGGTATTCTGGACCGTCTTACCGGTGAAACGGCGGAAGGCGCCGAGGCCAGCGACAGCTCAACGGATAACCTGATCCGGATCTACCGCTCACATCATTTGTCTTGAAAAAATAAAGGGTTAACCGGCAGCGGCCCGGGAAATCTGCCGGCCCTGCCAGGTGAAATCCACCGTCCAGAGTTTCTGGTCACGGTCATAGCTCCGCCATAGATCCTGGTAACGTTTCCTGCAAACCGGATGAATGTCGGCTGGTGCAATTTCCGCCAGTGGCAGGAGCACAAAGGCGTTCTTCAGTATCTCGCCCCGTGGCAATTCCACACCATCAACCGTGCCGACTTCGTCGTCGTAGGTGAGAATGTCCAGATCCAGGGTTCGGGCACTGAACTTGGGCACATCCCGGCGCCGGCCGTTGTCCGCTTCCAGTTGTTTGAAACGGGCCGACAGTTCCGCCACGGCCAGCCCCGTATCCACCCCTACAACCAGGTTGTAAAAGGGCGAACCGTCAAAGCCAACAGATTCGCTTTCGTACACCGAGGAAACCAGCAACCCACCAAACCAGCCCTCCAGCGCATCCAACGCCGCAGTGACGTACCGCTCCCGGTCGATGTTGCTGCCGATACTGACATACACCCGTGGCATCACCGACTCCCCCGTTCAATCTTAACGCCAACCGCTGCCGCAGCCGTCACGGCCCCCGGCTTACGAAGGGTCAGCCGCAGCCACCGTACGCCGAACTCATCCTGGAGCAATCTGGCAATGCCTTCGGCGGCGGTTTCCAGCAACTGTGGGCGAGCCTGCACCAGGAAAGCCGAGACCCGCTCACTGACAAGCGTATAATCCAGCGCATCACCGACATAGTCCGAGGCCGCAGGCACCCTGTTGTCCCACGCCATCTCCAGATCCACAAGCAGCCTCTGGCTCACTTCCCGTTCCCAATCGTACACGCCGATGATTGCCTCAACGGCCAGACCTTCGATCAGTACACTATCTGTCAACGGAGGCACTCCCGGGCTTACACTCTTTGCTGATTGAATAACGCGCAGGCAGCGGATACTGTGTAAATTCTGACCTGCTTCGTCGCGGGGCCGGCATTTTCTCACAAATGATCGGTGCGCGTCTTTGCGTCTTTTGCCACTTTACCAATGAACACCGCCGATGAGTTATCTGAGCGACCCGGTACTGACAGTCCTGCTCTGTGCCCTGGCCTATCTGGCAGGCTCAGTGCTGTTCGCCCTCCCGGTATGCCGGGCCTGGCATCTGCCCGACCCACGGGCCCTGGGATCAGGCAATCCGGGCGCCACCAATGTCTATCGCACCGGCGGCTGGCCTCCGGCCGCAATGACGTTGTTTCTCGATGCCGCAAAAGGATGGCTGCCAGTATGGGTGGCCCACCAGGCAGACCTGACAATTCTCTCACAGGCCATGGTGGCCCTGTGCGCGGTAACCGGCCATATGATTCCTCTGTTCTATCGCTTCAAAGGTGGCAAAGGTGTCGCCACGGCTCTGGGGGCCGGGCTGGCACTGGCACCGGTTACCACCCTTATGATGGCTGCCATATGGGCAATGGTGATGTGGCGTTGGAAGATATCCGCACTGGCTTCAATCGTGGCGATTGTCAGTGGCCCCATCCTCAGCGCCCTGATCGAACCGGAGACCCTGCCGCTGTTCGGCCTGCTGGCGATATTGATCGTAGTACGTCATCGCAACAACCTGATCCGCATGGCACAGGGCCGTGAGCCGGGCTTCTAGCCCCTAGTCCACCAGGCCGTTTGCCCGCGGCTCACCGACCGGCGGCAGGGTGTTCATGGGCCAGCGCGGCACCGCCACTATTCGATCCCCGTCCTGCTGCCCCGCCTTCATGCGTTGACAACCTGCATAGGCAATCATGGCGCCGTTATCGGTACAGAACTCGGGACGGGCGTAAAACACGCCGGCACGAAGTTTTTCCGTCATTTTTTCCAGGCCGGCCCGCAACCGCTTATTGGCACTTACGCCGCCGGCAATCACCAGGCGCTTACTGCCCGTCTGTTCCAGTGCGCGGCGGCATTTGATGGTCAGGGTATCCACCACCGCTGCCTCGAAAGCCAGGGCGATATCGGCGCGGGTCTGGTCATCCAGGCCACCGGCGTTTTCTGCTGCCGTCACGGTATTGAGAGTGAACGTCTTCAAGCCACTGAAACTGAAATCCAGCCCCGGACGGTCTGTCATCGGACGCGGAAAACGATAACGCCCGGGCGTGCCCTTTTCCGCCAGAGCCGCCACTCTCGGTCCCCCGGGATAATCCAGCCCCAGCATCTTGGCGGTTTTGTCAAAAGCTTCCCCGGCGGCATCGTCAACGGATTCCCCCAGCATTTCATATTCACCAATGCCGTTCACCAGCACCAGTTGGGTATGCCCACCGGAGACCAGCAAGGCCACGAAAGGGAACGCCGGGGGATTATCCTCCAGCATCGGCGCCAGCAGGTGGCCTTCCATGTGGTGGACACCCAGCACTGGTATACCCAAAGCAAAGCCAAGGGCATGGGCCACGGAACCGCCCACCATAAGGGCACCCACCAAGCCAGGCCCTGCGGTATAGGTGATACCTTCGATATCACTGCGAACCTTACCGGCATCGGCCAGTACCTGGTCGCACAGCGGCAACAATTTGCGCACATGGTCGCGGGAAGCGAGCTCAGGCACCACGCCGCCGTAGTCCGCGTGCATGTCGATCTGGCTGAACAGGGCATGCGCCAGCAGCCCCTGCTCGCTGTCATACAGGGCAACGCCGGTTTCATCACAGGAGGTTTCAATACCGAGAATCAGCATAAATAAGGGCCACAACTCCGGGCTGGTGGAATACAGCGGAGCATTTTAGCAGAAACCCGAAACCCTCCGTCAGTTTCATCGAACAAACATTGACCTGAGCCATGGCCAGGCGCTATCATTGCCGGCCTTAAATATGCACTGGTCGAGTTTTAGCCAATCTGGCCAGGTATCGAGTCGATTTGACAGACCGGTCGATCAGACAAAACAGAAACCGAATCAATCAGGTAGGTGATTTTCGAATGCCAGCTGTTAAAGTGAAAGAGAATGAACCGTTTGACGTAGCCCTTCGTCGCTTCAAGCGCTCCTGCGAAAAAGCAGGCGTCCTGTCGGAAGTACGTCGCCGTGAGCACTACGAGAAGCCGACAGCCGTGCGCAAGCGTAAGGCAGCTGCAGCCGTCAAGCGTCATCTCAAGAAGCTTCAGCGGGAACAGCGCAAGTTCGAGCGTCTGTACTAAGCTTTATCCGGACGCCGCTTGACTGCAAGCCTATAGTCGCCTGTATAGCCACAGGTTGCACAGAGCGATACCAAAATGCCGCCGAGGCCTGGCTTCGGCGGCATTTTTGGCTGTACTTGCAGGCCCGGCATTTTCCCCGCGACCGGAGACATCATGAGTGGACTGATCCCACAACGTTTTGTTGAAGACCTGCTCGACCGTATAGACCTGGCCGAGCTGATCGGATCACGTATCACACTGAAAAAGGCAGGCGGCAACTACAAGGCCCGCTGCCCTTTCCATGATGAAAAAACGCCGTCTTTCAACGTTCGGCCGGACAAGGGCTTCTACCACTGCTTTGGCTGTGGCGCCCACGGTGATGCCATCAGTTTTGTCCGCGAATTCGACGGCCTCGGATTTACTGACGCGGTGGAAGAACTGGCACGACGTGCCGGCATGGAAGTGCCATACGACCAGAGCGCGCGCCAGGAAATGCAACAGGCGCGAACCCTGACCGATGCGCTGGATTACGCCACCCGCTTCTACCAGGGGGCGCTAAAGGGCCAGCAAGGCGAATTCGCCCGGGACTACCTGAAACAGCGGGGCCTGGACGACAGCATTATTGAACAGTACATGCTGGGCTACGCGCCCGGCGCCGGCACGGCGCTTTTCGACAGCGCCAGCAAAGACCTGCAGGGGCCGCTGATTGAAACCGGCACCGTGTCGGACCGCTACGGCCGGCCAAGGGATCTGTTCCGCAATCGGGTCATGTTCCCGATCCGCAACAGCCGCGGCCGGACCATTGCCTTTGGCGGGCGCACCCTGGGTGACGACAAGGCCAAGTACATCAACTCTCCCGAGTCTGATGTATTCCATAAAAGCCGGGAAATTTACGGCCTTTATGAAGCAAAACAATCCATCCGCCAGTTGGACAGGCTGCTGGTGGTTGAAGGCTATATGGATGTCATTGCGCTGGCGCAGAACGGTATTCACTTTGCGGTGGCAACACTGGGCACAGCTACGAACCAGGACAGCCTGTCCGCCCTGCTGAAACAGGTGCGGCACCTGGTGTTCTGCTTCGACGGCGACCAGGCAGGTTACCGGGCCGCAGACAAGGCCATGGACAACGCCCTGGAATTGCTGACCGACGGACTGCACCTGCAATTCCTGATGATGCCGGACGGCGAAGACCCGGACACGCTCGTGCGCAAGGAAGGCGCGGACGCGTTCCAGAAGCGCATCGACGGCGCCACGCCCCTGTCACGCTACCTGTTTAACCGGCAGAGCGAAGGGCTGGACCTGACACTGCCGGAAGACAGGGGTGAGCTGAAGGCACGGGTAGAGCCGCTGCTGAAGAAAATGCCCCGCAGCACCCTCAGGGACGCCATGTGGCACGAGATGTTGCGGCTGTGCGGCAACAACCGGGCAGACTGGCAGAACCGCCGGCAACCGAACGGTAAGGGCGGATACGGCGAACGCCGTGTGCAGGAACAACGGATTGACGTAAAGCTCAGCAAGGACACCCAGCTTTGCCTGGCCCTGCTGGAAGCACCGGACATGGCCAGCGAAATTGCCGAACTGTGCAGGGGCAGCCGCCAATACCGCCAGGCCGGCCAGTTTGCCGGTTGGATACTGGAGAACAACATTGGCAACCGACGCTCACTGACACGGCAACTGGCAATGGATAAGCGGGCCAGGGAGCAGTTTTACGGCCTGTTTGATGGCATTGAACACGTGCCGGCACGGGAACAAACCCTGGCAGGCGCCCGGGAGATGCTGAACCCGAACCAGGAAGTGGCACGCAAGCAGCGGCTGGCGTCGCTGCTGTCGGAAAAACGCAGCCTTGCCGACCTCACCGCCGAGGAGCGGCAGGAACTGAAAGCACTCAGCGGCCAGAACGACGACTGAGGCGCACCAGAAACAGGGCCGGCGGGCCAGGAAACGCAAAAACTGCAGCCGGAGACGGCACTGCACTTGAAACTTGCAGTGTTGATCACCATCTAACCATCCGGTGGCAGAGCAATAGCGTGACAGCTATAATGGCTGTTTAACTTTTTTACTTTTACCAGCGAGTCCACAGGGTGTCTATGTCAGGCAATTCGCAGAAATCACGTTTAAAAGATCTCATTGCACGAGGCAAAGAGCAAGGTTACCTGACTTACGCTGAGGTAAATGACCACCTCCCGGAAGACATTGCTGACCCGGATCAGGTCGAAGACATCATTCGCATGATCAACGACATGGGCATCCAGGTGTCTGAAGTTGCACCGGATGCAGACACGCTGCTGATGACCGACGGCGACTCCACCGCCGACGAAGCCGCAGCCGCAGAAGCTGCTGCCGCACTTGCTGCCGTCGAATCCGACGCTGGCCGCACCACCGACCCGGTTCGCATGTACATGCGGGAAATGGGCACTGTGGAGCTGCTGACCCGTGAAGGCGAAATCGTCATTGCCAAGCGCATCGAGGAAGGCATCCGCGATGTGATGGCAGCTGTTGCGCACTTCCCGGGCATCACCGGCACTGTTATTCAGGCCTACGACCGCATCATCGAGAACGAAGGCCGCCTCAGCGACATCGTCTCCGGCTTCCTCGACCCGGACGGCGCCGAGCCGTTCATGGACGAAGACAACACCCCGGACACGTCCAGCAGCTCTGACGACTCATCCGACGATGACGACAATGATGACAGCGAAGAAGAGACCGAGAGCGGTCCGGATCCGGAAGAAACCCGCCTGCGCTTCGAGCTGTTGAAAGAAAAGCTCGATGCAGCCGACGCCTGCCTGGCCAAACACGGCCGTGGCCACAAGAAAACCCAGGAAGCCCTGAACGAGCTTGGCCAGGTGTTCGCACCCTTCAAGCTCGGCAACAAGGCATTTGATGAGCTGGTGAACGTGGTTCGTTCCACCAACGATCTGGTGCGTGAAAACGAGCGCGCGATCATGAAAATCTGTGTGCGTGAGTGCAAGATGCCACGCAAGGATTTCATCAAGACGTTCCCGGGCAACGAAACCAGCCTCGACTGGGCCGAGAAAATTTCCAAGGGCAAGAAGCCCTACGCACCGCTGATTGCCGAACGCATCGACGAAATCGTCCGTCTGCAGAAGCGCATTGCCAACATCCAGACCGAAGTGGATCTGGACGTTTCCGACATCAAGGAAATCAACCGCCGCGTTTCCATCGGCGAGGCCAAGGCCCGCCGTGCCAAGAAAGAAATGGTGGAAGCCAACCTGCGTCTGGTTATTTCCATTGCCAAGAAGTACACGAACCGTGGCCTGCAGTTCCTGGACCTGATCCAGGAAGGCAACATCGGCCTGATGAAGGCCGTTGACAAGTTCGAATATCGCCGTGGCTACAAGTTCTCCACCTACGCCACCTGGTGGATTCGTCAGGCCATCACCCGCTCCATCGCGGACCAGGCTCGCACCATCCGTATTCCGGTGCACATGATCGAAACCATCAACAAGCTCAACCGTATCTCCCGCCAGATGCTGCAGGAGATGGGCCGCGAGCCCACGCCGGAAGAGCTGGGTGAGCGCATGGAAATGCCTGAGGACAAGATCCGCAAGGTATTGAAGATCGCCAAGGAACCGATCTCCATGGAAACCCCGATCGGTGATGACGAAGACAGCCACCTGGGCGACTTCATTGAAGACATCCAGGCCCTGTCACCCGTTGACTCCGCCACTGCTGAAGGCCTGCGCGAAGCCACCCGCTCCGTGCTCTCCGGCCTGACCGCCCGGGAGTCCAAGGTGTTGCGCATGCGCTTCGGTATCGAGATGAACACCGACCACACCCTGGAAGAAGTGGGCAAACAGTTCGACGTGACCCGTGAGCGAATCCGCCAGATCGAAGCCAAGGCCCTGCGCAAACTGCGTCACCCTTCCCGCTCCGACCACTTGCGCGGCTTCATTGACGATCAGGGCAACGGATAACACCACAACAGTAGCGGGCGCCACCCCTCACCGGTATAATGGCGCCCGCTTTGTTGCTCCCGCCCGGGAGCGACACTCCAAAAAGCAAACCTTTAAGCAGCAACCGCTGATAAAAGGGCCTATAGCTCAGTTGGTTAGAGCAGAGGACTCATAATCCTTTGGTCCCTGGTTCGAGTCCAGGTGGGCCCACCACTCCCCCGATATTCAAATAAGCCGTTGGCCATTGCTCACCTTGTGGTCGGTACTCACCAGCGTTATCGCACCTTCATCCGTCTTGATCCCGGTTACCAGGCACTCAGACATGAACGGGCCGATCTGTTTCGGTGGGAAGTTGGTCACGGCGAGCACCTGCTTGCCCACTAGCGATTCGGTGTTGTACAGATCGGTGATCTGGGCACTGGATTTGCGGATGCCCACTTCGGGGCCAAAATCGACTTTCAGCTTGTAAGCCGGTCGGCGGGCTTCCGGAAAT
>JAWWAM010000073.1:0-9499 GCA_033721715.1 Marinobacter sp. | reverse complement strand
CCGTCGTCAATCCTGTTGGTGGAAGATGACGCCAGTTTGCGAACACTTCTGGCGGAAGAGCTGGAGGTCGATGGTTACCATGTTACCTGTGCCGGAACAGCCGAAGAAGGGCGCAGGTGTGCCCTGGAGTCGGGAGCTGAGTTGATTGTCTCGGATCTCCGGTTGCCGGATGGTGACGGGCTGTCGGTACTCCGGCAACTCCAGGCGGAGGGCAGGTCGGTGCCCTTTATCATCATTACTGCCTTTGGCACCGTGGACCAGGCCGTGGAAGCGCTAAAGGCAGGTGCCGATGATTTTCTCACCAAACCGTTATCAACAGATCATCTGAGGCTGAAAATCAAGCGGTTGCTTGCACATGCCGCCATCACCAGTGAACTCGCCCGCTACAAATCGCAGACGCCCGAAGACACATCCCTGGGCCTGGTGGGTGAAAGCCGGGCAATGATGCAATTGAGGAACGAGATAAAGCAGGTGGCCAGAAGTCAGGCTGCCGTTCTGGTCAGCGGGGAAAGTGGGACCGGCAAGGAGCTGGTCGCCCGCGCTATCCACAGAGAGAGTGACCGCAGAGACCGGCCGTTTATCCCGGTGAACTGCGCGGGCATTCCTCACGAGTTGATGGAAAGCGAATTCTTCGGTCATGAGGCCGGAGCCTTTACGGGGGCCAGGTCATCACGTCCGGGCCTCTTTGCGGAAGCGGACGGGGGGACGCTGCTTTTGGACGAGATCGGTGAAATGCCCCTGGCTTTACAGGCAAAGTTGTTGCGGGTGCTACAGGAGGGCACCATAAAGCCCGTTGGCGCCGATCAGGAAGAGAAGGTCGATGTGCGCATCGTTGCGGCCACTCATCAGGATCTGATCAAGGCAGTGGAACAGGGCAATTTCCGGGAAGATCTGTATTACCGCCTGGAAACACTGACCCTGATGGTACCCCCGCTCAGGGAGCGTGGAGACGACGTGGATCTTCTTGCCATGCACTTCCTGAGGGAGTCCGCAAAACGACATAACCGTGGCTTTCTGCAACTGAGCGAGGTGGCATCCCAGATCCTCTCCGATTACCCGTTTCCCGGCAATGTCAGAGAACTTGGCAGTGCTATTGAGCGGGCGGTGACCTTTTGCGATGGCGATATGATTCTGCCCGAGCATCTTCCTGCCAGGATCCGTAAACGTCAGACTGACACGGCGGAAGCGAGGCCCGGGTTACCCTCGGGAAATCTTGCAGGCTGGCCCACCCTGGATCAGGTTCAGCAGGATTATGTCAGGCGTGTTATCAGTGCCGTAGAGGGCAACAAACGCCGGGCAGCACAGATTCTGGGGGTTAATCGCCGCACCCTGTACCGCTGGCTGGATAGCGAAAAGGATGAGACCAATGACTAACCAGAAGCAGGCCATGCTCTACGGCCTGGGGACGGTTCTGCTCTGGTCCACCGTAGCCACCGCTTTCAAGCTGTCGTTACGGGAGCTGACTCCGATACAAATGCTGGCGGTGGCCTGTTCCGCCTCGGTGCTGGTCATGGCTCTGGTGCTGCTGGTGCAGCGACGCTGGCATCTGGTTTTCCAACTGAGCCGACGCCAGTACCTGCAATCCATCGGTATGGGGCTGATTAATCCCTGCCTCTATTATTTCCTGCTTTTCGGTGCTTTTGACCGGCTTCCTGCCCAGGAGGCGCAGCCCCTGAACTACACCTGGGCACTCGTGTTGGCGTATCTCTCGGTGCCGTTTCTGGGGCAGCGACTGAGGCGTGCGGATATTATTGCGGGGCTGATCTGTTACAGCGGCGTGGTGGTGATTGCTACTCGCGGTGACGTTTTCTCACTCACGTTCTCCGACCCCCTCGGGGTGGCGTATGCGATTGGCAGCACTCTGGTATGGGCGTCCTACTGGATTATCGCCACCCGGGACACCCGCGACCCGGTGGTGGGCCTGTTCCTGAACTTTCTGTGTGGCCTGCCGGTGATTCTGGTGATCTGCGCCATGACTGCCGGATTCGACTTCAGGCTGGATACCGGCCTTTACGCAGCTCTCTATGTCGGGGTGTTCGAGATGGGGATTGCCTTTGTTCTCTGGTCATACGCCATGAAAAAAGCTGAGAACACCTCGCGGGTGAGCAACCTCATTTTCATCTCCCCGTTTCTGTCCCTGGTGTTTATCTATTTTATTCTTGGCGAGATCATTATGCCGTCCACATACATAGGCCTGATACTGATTGTCGCCGGATTATGGATACAGCAACGCAAAGCCAGGGACAAAATGGGCAGGGCATCGTCGGTATGAGCCAGTGGTTTATCTATATGGTGCGTACTGCCAGGGGGGCCTTGTACACGGGTATCACAACCGATGTGGCCCGTCGTTTTTCCGAACATCAGGCCGGTGCCCCCAGGGGCGCCAGAAGCCTGCGGGGAAAGGGGCCCCTTGAGCTGGTGTTTTTCGCGGAGACAAAGGACAGGGTAGCTGCCGCCAGGCTGGAGTGGCAGATAAAACGTTGGCCGCGCGGCCAGAAGGAAGCACTGGTTCGGGGTGAGTTATCGCTGCCGGAATTGACCGGCTGAAAAACCGGATCACCCCGGCATCAACCGGGTAGGTGTCGCCGAATAAACCGGCCTGCCGTTTCCAGCGCGTCGGTTGCCCGGGCCAGCTGTCCGGCGTGTACCTGAAACACGTGCCAGAGGCTGTTATAGATTTCCAGACGGTTCTCAACGCTGTCCCGGTTGGCCACCTCCGCCAGACGCTGGGCATCATTCAGCAGAATTTCCTGGCTGCCCACCTGGATCAATAATGGGGGCAGGCCGGATAAACCCCCGTAAACCGGGGATACGTAAGGGTTTGCCACCGGCTCGCTGCCACAATACAACCGTGCCGCCTTGTCGATCCAGGGTCTCTGCAGGACCGGCTCGCATTCGGGGGAGTACAGGTGAGCATTGGAAAGATCGGTCCATGGCGACATAACCATCAATGACGAGGGCAGAGGCAGCCCCTTGTCACGCAGGCGCATTGCCAGCGCCAGAGCAAGCCCGCCTCCGGCGGAGTCGCCTGCCAGGCTGAGTGACGCTGGCGGATGGCCCTCCTCAAGCAGCGCCAGATAAACCGTTTCCGCGTCGTCCAGGGCTGCCGGGTAAGGGTTTTCCGGGGCCAGCCGGTAGTCAGGTACGATGACCATTGCGCCACTGGCCTTTGCCAGGTGGCCGGTGATGCCACGATGGGTTCGCGAGGAACCGATGATATAACCACCACCATGGAAATACAGCACCACGCCGTCCGGATTGTCACTGTGGCAGACCCGCATCATGGCAATGCCCTCGGCCTCGATGTCCTCAAAGCGAGTACCGCGAGGGGGGATCGAAGTCAGATAGGCCTTGCTCACCAGGCTGCGCTGAATGCTTACCGGAACGGCCGGATGCAGGATGGGCCGGACCAGGCGGCGCATGGTCAGACGCAGTCCGGTTTCCATGGCAGTTTGTGTCATTGTTCACTCCGGGGCTGAATTGATCTGAAATAACATAGGCGGATGCGACCGCTACGGCAATGGCCATGGTGACACCGCTTTAACAGCCGCAAAGGTGTCGTGGTGTGTTAATCTAACGGCTTAGCCCATGGCGGCCAGGCTGGCATTTTTGTACCTATTGATAACAGGCGTTTAACTCTACGTGTACTGGAAAACAGATACCATAGAAATTCCGAACTGGGACAGGGCATCGTTACTGGACAGGCTGGAGCCATTCGATCCGGAACGCCGGGAAGCGCTTGGCGACGACATGATAGCCTACTGCCGATTTTACGGCCTGGATCTCTGGGTGGAGCATCCGGAGGTATCCTACCATCAGGGTTATGTCCTGGCAGACCGGCATCAGGTGATGGTGCACTATTTCCGGTTACCTGAAAAAAGCCGGCCCAAAGGCACGGTATTCGTGCTCCATGGCTACTTTGATCACGTGGGTCTTTATAGCCAGTTGATCGACCGCTGCCTGGGCGCAGGATTTGATGTGCTGGCCTACGATCAGCCGGGGCACGGGCTCTCCAGCGGAACACCGGCAGCGATTGGCAGTTTCCTGGAGTACCAGGCCGTGCTGACAGATGTGATGGCCAATGTGAGAGGCAAGGTGAGGGCACCGTGGTACGCCGTGGGGCAAAGCACCGGCGGCGCTATCCTGATCGATTATCTGCTGACTAATCACCATACTTCCGAAACCTCGGATTTCCGGCGGGTTGTATTGCTGGCGCCACTGATACGCCCGATGGGCTGGCTGGGGGCAAAGGTGCTCCACAGCCTGGTCAAACCGTTTGTTTCACGATGGGCCCGTGTATTTGGGGCCAATAGTGGGAACTCACGTTTTCTGACCTTCCTGAAGGAGTATGATCCGCTCCAGGCGAGGGCCGTACATGTGGACTGGGTGTCCGCTCTGAGACAGTGGGTGCCCCATATCGAGTCCGCCCGCCCGGTAGATTTTCCGGTAACGGTGGTGCAGGGGGAGAAGGACCTGACCGTCGACTGGCAGCATAATCTGCGGATTATCCGCAATAAATTTACCTCGGTTGAGGAACTCCGCATCCCGGACGGTCGTCATCATCTAGTGAACGAAGCCCAGGATTTGCAGGCAACGGTATTCAACACCATTGTGGATACCTTTGAAGGCGACTATGACAGCTTCCTCTCGGAAGCCTGTTAGGTAAAACAAGTGACGCGGACTTGCCGCTCTCAGTAATACACAGGAAATTCTCTGGAGAATGCCGTGAAGAAAACAATTGTTGCTTTTGCTGTCGCTACCATTGGTTTGGGCGGCTGTATGACATATGACCCTTATACAGGGGAAGAGAAAACTTCGAGCGCCACCAAGGGCAGCATCATTGGTGCTATTGGTGGTGCTGCAGTCGGTGCGGCAACCTCCAGCAGCAGTGACCGGGGCAAAGGCGCGCTGATTGGCGCCGCGTCCGGCGCTGCGGTTGGCGGTGGTATCGGGTATTACATGGACAAGCAGGAAGCCGAGCTGCGCCGGAAACTGGAGGGCTCCGGCGTTCGCGTGGTGCGTAACGGTGACGAAATAGAGCTGGTGATGCCGGGCAATATCACCTTTGACGTCGACCAGTCCACCATCAAGCCATCTTTCAGTAGCACTCTGGAATCCGTAGCGCTTGTGCTGAAGGAGTACGACAAGACCATCATCCAGGTCGAGGGACACACCGACAGCACCGGGTCCCGGGATTACAATCAGCTGTTGAGTGAGCGCCGGGCTTCCTCTGTCCGTGACTTCCTGCTGAACCAGGACATCGAGCCCAAGCGCACACGGGCGGTAGGTTATGGCCCGCGGTATCCCATTGCCTCCAATGACTCGGCTTCTGGCCGCGAACAGAACCGTCGCGTTGAACTGACACTGGTGCCGATGCAGTAACGGCATACAGCGTCGCCAAGAGGCTCCGGGCCACCCTGTGTCCGGAGCCCTCCCTGAATTGCAGAATTATCCCCCCTTCGAAGCCTTCTCCCGCTTTCCGATATTCGCTCCTGTTATTACAAGTTGTTCAAAAACAGCCACATTGGCCTCTTTTGACCTGCTTTGGCGTGTTACCCATGGAACTGTGTCACGCGCCGCCCCGTGAGGGGAGCTGAGGCTCTTTGCTGTCCGTTCCTGGTGAGTCTCGTTAACGGAAAGTGAGTAAATGGAGAATGTGCTTTGACAATAAAGATCACAACAACAATTGGTTTTACCGCCTGTATTCTTGCCGCAACCCCGGCCTGGTCGGGCATGTTGGAGGCTGCCGGCCTGACAGAGTCAACGGAAACGTCCGAACCGACACTTCAGCCCGGAGACCCGTTGGACGGGCGTTACATCCTGACCCTGGATTCCTCAATCCCCGACATACTTGGCCTGGCTGACCTTCAGGCAAGTGTCGAATCCCTGCTTCTGGCGGTTGGTGGCGGCGATATCCTGCACCTGTATCGGACTGCCATGACAGGTGCGGCCGTTTCCCTGTCGGAATAGCAGGCGGCCTTGCTGTCCTCCCTGCCTGGCGTTCTTGCCGTTGAGCCGGACCAGGTGGTCACCGCCAGTGCCGAGACCCAGGCCGATGCAACCTGGGGTCTGGACCGGACGGATCAGGCGGTGTTGCCACTGGATGGGCAATTCAGCTATCCGACATCTGCTGGCGATGGTGTCAGTGTTTACATCATCGATACGGGATTGCGGGCTACCCACGATGAGTTTTCCGGGAGGGTGATCGAAGGCCGCAATTTTGCCGTTAACGATGCTGGCCTGCTCGGTCTGGGCGGGCTGCCTTTGATCGGCCCCATCATAAACATCGGTGGTGAAACCGACCCTGCGGACACCACGGACTGTAACGGCCATGGCACTCACGTGGCGAGCACGGTGGCGGGTACGACTTATGGCGTGGCCAAGCAGGCATCCGTCGCGGCGGTCCGGGTGCTGGACTGTTCTGGTGCCGGCACAAACGCGGATGTGATCGCGGGTGTGGACTGGGTGGCCGAGAATCATCAGGCACCTGCGGTAGCGAATATGTCTCTGGGCGGCGGTGATTCCGAAGCCCTGGACAATGCAGTGCGTGGCGCGATAGAGCGGGGGGTGACCTTCGTCGTCGCAGCAGGCAACAGCGATGCCGATGCTTGCTCCGGGTCTCCTAACCGGGTTGGGTCCGCCATCACGGTGGGGAGCACCACCCGGGAGGATCAGCGTTCTTCGTTCTCCAATCACGGAGAATGCCTGGATCTGTTTGCTCCGGGCTCCGATATAACCGCGGCCTGGTACCAGGAAGACAATGAAGTGAACACCATAAGCGGTACGTCCATGGCAGCGCCTCACGTCGCCGGGGGCGCTGCCCTGATTCTCGGGGCGGAACCCGGGCTTTCGCCGGCGGCCGTGGACGCTCGCCTGGCGGACCTGGCGACCACAAACGTACTTGGTGGTATTAAAGAGGGCTCGCCCAACCTGCTGCTCAGAGTGCCTCAGTAATCAAGAGTGCCTCAGTAATACTGAAAGGCCGGAGCGTTGCCAGTTTCCGGCCTTTTCCCTGACCAGCTAGTTATTGCCGCCAGGCAACCACTCGTCAATCCGCGCCTTCAGGTCTCTCAGTTGATCTTCCCCGGAATCCCGGATTTCCGAGATCTTTTTGCGAGCTTCTTCAATCCGGTTTTCCAGTGTCTGAATGCGCTCGGAGAAGTCTTTCTGGATCTCAGCTTCTGCCTGGTCATCCTTGGCTTTTGCCATCCTCTCTTCCGCGTCAGCCTGCAGGCTCTGGATCTGCTTACTCCAGTATTCAGTCTGTGTTTCGAGTTTTTTCTGCAATGACTCCTTCAGTGACATGAGGTACTCCCAGGAGTGAGTGTTTGTTGTGATTAAAAACGTTCACTTCCATCATGGCTGGATCTGGAGACATCTCAAGGGCAAAGCCCTCGAAATCAGGCTACAAGGCGGTCGATTCCGGGAGTTGGCCTGATCGGCCATAAAAAAAGCCAGGGCCTTTTGGCCCCGGCTTTATGTGATGCCCCTGATTTCCTGGATCAGAACAGGACGCGGCAGCGGATGGTGCCTTTCACTTTCAACAGCTTCTCCAGCGCCAGCTCGCCGTATTCCTTGTCGACGTCGATCACCACGTAACCGATGTCTTCCTTGGTCTGCAGGTACTGGCCGCAAATATTGATGCCATTCTCAGAGAACACCTGGTTGATTTCCGACATCACGCCAGGCACGTTCTCGTGGATGTGCAACAAACGGTGCTGGTTCGGGTGCGAGGGCAGCGCCACTTCCGGGAAGTTCACGGAGGAGACAGAGGTGCCGTTGTCACTGTACATGGCCAGCTTTTCCGCCACTTCGCGGCCAATATTCTCCTGGGCCTCGATAGTAGAGCCCCCCACGTGCGGGGTCAGGATGACGTTATCGAACTCGCGCAGCGGAGAGATAAATTCCTCGTCGTTGGACTTGGGTTCGACCGGGAAGACGTCGATAGCAGCGCCGAGAAGCTTCCCGCTTCCAAGAGCATCCGCCAGCGCGTCGATATCGACCACTGTGCCCCGGGAGGCGTTCATCAGGATGCTGCCAGGCTTCATCTGGGCAAACTGTTCGGCCTTGAACATGTACTTGGTGGCCGGCGTTTCCGGTACGTGCAGGCTGACCACGTCACAGGTGTTCAGCAACTCCTGCATTGTGCCGACCTGAGTGGCGTTACCGATGGACAGTTTCGATACCACATCGTAAAAATAGACATCCATGCCCAGGCCTTCCGCCAGGACACTGAACTGGGTACCGATGTTGCCGTAACCGATGATGCCGAGTTTCTTGCCACGAATTTCATAGCTGTCTTTGGCAGATTTCAGCCACTCGCCACGATGCGCCTTGGCGTTTTTTTCCGGCACGCCGCGAAGCAGAAGAATGGCCTGGGCAAGAACCAGCTCTGCCACACTGCGCGTATTGGAGAAGGGGGCATTGAAAACAGCGATGCCGCGACGGGTTGCGGCCTGGAGATCAACCTGATTGGTGCCGATGCAGAAGCAGCCCACCGCCACCAGTTTCTGGGCGGCCTCGAATACCTTCTCCGTCAGCTGGGTGCGTGAGCGGATACCCACGAAATGAGCGTCAGCGATCTTTTCGATCAGCTCATCTTCGGCCAGCGAGTGAGTCAGGTACTCGATGTTCGTATAACCTGCGGCATTCAGGGTATCAATAGCAGACTGGTGCACGCCTTCGAGCAGCAGGATGCGGATTTTGCTCTTTTCAAGAGACGTATTTGACATGGGCTTGCTTCCGAACCTTTCGTCACGTGAAATGACCCGTGAGCGCCGCTGTTGGCGGGCGGGCTCACAGAACAGGGGCGGTATGATACCATAAACAGAGATTTTCACAGCGCGTCAGGTTACCTGAATCAACTTCGCCTGCTGGCGCTCTGACTAACCCATTGCGAGACCGGACTATCCATGAATTCTGAACAGATCGTTGCCTCCCTTCGCGCCCTGATGGAAACGGGCCAGGCGCCCGGGAAAGTATTGACCGACCCGGCCGACCTGGAAAACTACGGCAAGGACTGGACCAAGATCTATCCGCCCACACCGGTAGCTATTGTCCTGCCCAAAACCACCGAGCAGGTGCAGGCGCTGGTGAAGTTTGCCAACGACAACCATGTGGCACTGGTTCCCTCGGGCGGACGTACGGGCCTGAGTGCCGGCGCCGTGGCCGCCAATGGCGAGGTTGTGGTGGCGTTCGACAACATGAACCAGATCCTGGATTTCAGCGCCAGTGACCGTACCGTTAAATGCCAGGCCGGCGTGGTGACCGAGCAACTTCAGAACTTTGCGGAAGAAAACGGCCTTTATTACCCGGTGGATTTTGCCTCTGCCGGTTCCAGCCAGCTTGGCGGTAACCTGTCCACCAACGCCGGCGGCATCAAGGTGATCCGCTATGGTATGAGTCGTGACTGGGTCGCCGGCCTCAAAGTCGTCACTGGCAAGGGCGATATTCTCGACCTGAACAAGGATCTCGAGAAGAACAACACCGGGTATGACCT
>JAWWAM010000072.1:0-9540 GCA_033721715.1 Marinobacter sp. | reverse complement strand
ATTAGAATACTCCAAACACTGCGGCCAGAGCGACTGCGATATAGGCCCCTGCCACGACAACCGCCATTACTGAAACTGCCATTGTCACCCTGCGCTCCCGTCGTTTTTCGAACGGCGTACGCACTTCAGGAAACTGCTCCAGTATCGACAATTCGAGTACGTCTTCAATCTGTTCCCGTGACCGTACTCTCGGGTCTACCTGCAACAAGGCCGCTACAGCGCCGAATGGCGCCACTAATCCTATAAACAGGCCCGCGAAGGCAAACATTGAAAACTGCGGCCCTGCTGGACTAGTGGGATACTGCGCCGTTTCGTTAATCCGGTAATTCAGTCCCTGCCCTTCAATATCGAGGTGCATGGAAACCCGTGCAGTCTCCCGACGTTTAAGCAGATCGTTATAGATTTCCTTGTTAACTTCCAGGTCTCGCGTCAGTTCCGAGTACTGAGCCTTGTTCGCCTGGATACCCTCCATGCGACCTTTTTGCTCGGCAATCAGCCTTTGAAGTGACTGGATCCGCGTTTCCACGGTCTGAATCTCAGTATTGGTGGTGACCAATGTAGACCGCATATCCTGGTAGACCGGATTGGCAATGTTTTCGTCACCGAACGACTCTGGAGACTCTGACAGGTCATTAAGCGCTCGCTCTCGTTGCTTCCGAAGTTCTGCGATCTGTTCGCGCAGGATAACGATGTCCGGGTAGGTGTCGTGGTAACGCAACCGCAATGAATCCAGTTGCTCCTCCATCGAGTTGATGCGCTGCTGGTAGGCATCACCGGCCTGCCCCTGTCGGATTCTGGGGTCGATCTCGGTCATTTGCCGTTCAAGCGCATTGGCCCGGGTTTCAAGCTCTTCCTTCTCAAGCTGGGCCATTTCCAGGCGGCTTTGAAGGTTCGATAAGCGGGAGTTGGCACTGGACTCTGTTCCGTCAACATTTTCTGACAGGAACTGCTTCAGGCGCTCCTCTACCCCGGCGATCTGCCGTTCGTAACTTTTGACCTGCTTATCGATAAAGTCATAAGCCGAACGGCTTTCAGCCCGTTTCCGCTTACTGTTTTCCGCTATGAACACCTGTCCCAGTTTTTGCGCGATCTGAAACGCTTTGAGGGGAGACGACGCAGAATAGCCAATGCTGAAATAATTGTCGCCGCGCGTCGCCACCGACATATTACTTCGGATACCGCTTATACGGCCCGTCAGCGCTTCGTCGCTCATCTCGTCAGCATTCTCGCCAAAAATCTCAGTGTCCCTGGCGATTTTCTCCATCACACTGCGGGTCCAAAGCAGTTCCTTGGCCGCAGATGCTTTTTCACTGATCCCGGTTGTGACGGCCCGCCCTTCCATCAATGGCTGAATGATATTTCGGTCGTCCACAAAAATAATAACCTGGGACTGGTACTTGTATGGCCACAGAAACCCAGCCGCCAGCACGGCAAAACTGACCGCAGCGAACACAAATAGAGCAAGCCATTTGCGGGTACGGATCTCACGAGCAATTTCTGTAGGTAACCGAGTTAATGGAAGTGCCATAGTTATTACCTGCTATCTGAAGGCGCCAGCTGGATTGTTACTCCCGAATTCATCAAATACGTCTCTCTGGCACCGTCAAGATGTCTCCCGGGCGAAGCTTGTAATTGGTAGAAATGTCACCTCGGGTCAGTATTTCGTCCAGTTTGATGGGGATTGCGACAACCTCTCCGTCAATTGTCCGGTACAGGACCGAGTTGTTTGCAGCCGCAAACGGTGACAGGCCGCCCGAGTTCAGCACCATATCCAGTACTGTCATGCCAGAGCGGTGCGGGACAGAGGTTGGATTCTGAACCGCCCCGGTCACCCGAACGCGGTCACTGAATTCGTGGCTTCCCATGTTTGTCACAACGACACTGACCTGGGGCTCACGAATATAAGACTCAAGGCGCAGCTCGATATCCCTGGCCAGTTCTTCCGGTGCAAGCCCACTGGCCTGCACATCCCCGGCAAGAGGAACCGAGATCTTTCCGTCGGGCCTGATTGGAACTGAAATGCTGAGATCTTCGTTACGCCAGACTGAAACACGGACAACATCTGTCGCCCCCAGAATGTACTGGTCGACACTGTTCGTTGTATCAACAGCCAAAGCTTTCTGAATTTTCTCGGGCGATGAGGTGCCGGGGCCGGCACATCCTGCAATAAGTGTTACCGCAGTCAGGGACAGGAGAAGTCCCTTCAGTGAGTACTTCGATGACATTGGTTTTCCTCTCTGGTTCCGTTTCTATTCCATGTCTCGGGGAGAGCTGGTCCCGAAACTACCTTGATCCTTTTTTGAACAATACCACTTCTACTGTCTGAATTATAATCAATAAGTCGAGCAGCAGACTTTGGTTCTTGATGTAGTAGAGGTCATAGCGGAGCTTTTCCCGCGTATCCTCTTCATTATCTGCGTAAGCAAAACAAAGCTGGGCCCAGCCCGTCAAACCGGGTTTGACCCGATGACGCTCGCTGTAGAACGGGATCTTTTCCGACAACTGCTCTACAAACACCGGTCTTTCGGGCCGCGGCCCAACGAAAGCCATGGTGCCATTCAGTACATTAAAAATTTGTGGCAATTCGTCAATCCGCACTTTTCGGATGAATTCCCCTACCCGTGTTACGCGGGCGTCATTCTTGCTGGCCCATACTGCACCGTTTTTTTCGGCGTCCGTTCTCATTGAACGAAATTTGTGTACCTTGAATACACGCCCATTAAGCCCAACTCGTTCCTGACTGTAGAAAATCGGTGCTTTGAAGCCGTCCTCGATCTTGATAGCGATGGCGGTCAGCAGCATAAGCGGCAAGCCGGCCAATAACAGAACGCTGGCCGCCAATATGTCCAGGGAACGCTTGCCAACCCCGAACACGGACGAGACGGTAAATCCGTCGGAGAACACCAACCACCCGCGGGTGACCATCTCAAGGGCGACTTTCCTGGACTCCCGCTCGTAGAAGGAGGCGCCGTCCACTATCCGCACCCCTTCCATCTTGCATTCCAGCAGATCCTCCATGGGCAGCCCTTTGCGGCGATCATCCACAGCTACCACGATCTCATTCACCGGATGCTTGATAATATACTGCTGAAGTGTCGTGGGGATGTTCAGCAGATAATCTTCACTGATTTCAATCGGCTCGTCCGGCAGGGGCACAAAGCCAGTCAGGATAAAGCCCTTGCGGTTGAACGGCGTTCTCAGATCCTCGTGAATCTGCCTGGCGCGGAAGCCCGCACCCAGTACCAGCACCTTTCGTTTAAAGGTTTCCTTGCCCACGGTGGCAAAAAAGAGCAGGCGGGCAATCCCCAGTAGGAAGAAACCGAAAACCGAGCCTGTCGTCAGTACACTGCTGGAGCCGATGTACCACAGCCACTCATTGGACAGAAGGTGTGCAAAGCCACACAAGGGTATACTGACGATCAACGCCATGATGGTGCGCAGCATCATTCCCGACATACCCTCTTCCAGGCGGGATTGATGAACACCCAGGGCGACCATGACCAACAGGTTTATTGCTGAAAACACGATTGCCGAGGGCAGCAGGAAACCCAGGTTTTCAGAAAAGAAGGAAAGGTCACCGAAATAACGAAAGAACACTGCCAGCGCAAACGCAAACGCCAGCACGAGAAAATCGATCAAGCCAAGAATGACATACGGAAGATGGATATAGTGTTTGAACAATCTGACGTGGGCCACGCCAACTCCTTTTGCTGCTCACAACTATGAATAAACGCATCCAGTGCGTTTACATACGGCGTTACGTGAACAGCAGTGTACTGTAAATTTCTGTAACTGCAATCACCGCTGCACGAACAACGCCGGTTAAATTCAAAGGAGTATGATGGCCCAAAGCCCGCGATCGGCCAGTGCTCCCTTATTACACGAAGCGTTCTTTGGCTGTGAGTGTGTATATTTAACTGACATAACCGTAATCTTGTCGTAATACTGTCATATCACGAAAAGCTCAACGAACTCCTGAACGGGAGTGCTTTCCAGCGCTTTCTGGTCCTTGCAGAGCTGAAATATCTGATCGCAGCGCTGGCCGGGAAACCGCGTGGCAAGGTTGCTGCGGAATTTGTCTTCCAGAAGAGGGATCCCTTCCTTTCTGCGTCGACGATGGCCAATCGGATATTCTACAACGACCTTATCTGTACTGCTGCCATCCTTGAAATACACCTGGATGGCGTTAGGTATGGAGCGCTTGTCTTCTTCCAGGTATTCACGGGTATACCTTTCATCTTCGACCACTTCCATTTTTTCCCGGATCCTGTCGATGACCGGATTGCCCGCATGGAAGCTGTCTTCGTAATGTTCAGCAGTCAGGGTGCCAAAGATCAGCGGTACTGCCGCCATGTATTGCAGGCAGTGGTCCCTGTCAGCAGCATTTGCAAGCTTACCCTGCTTGGAGATAATGCGAATGGCCGACTCATGGGTGGTGATGACAATCCTGTCGATTTCGTCGAGTCGATCTCTTACCTGAGGGTGCAGGGTGACTGCAGCTTCCGCCGCAGTCTGGGCGTGAAACTCCGCCGGAAAGGAAATTTTGAACAGGATGTTCTCCATTACGTAGGACCCAAAATCCTGGGGCAACGAAAACTGGCGCTCACCCTCGGGCTTCAGCTTCTGGTCTTTATTGGTTTTACTGAACAGTACGTCGTAAAACCCCCACTGGGGGGCGGTCAGTGCACTCGGGATTCCCATCTCCCCTCTCATGGCAATGTCTGCCAACCGTACAGCACGAGAAGTGGCATCGCCTGCTGCCCAGGATTTACGAGAACCGGCGTTAGGTGCGTGACGATAGGTTCGTAACGACTGACCATCGACCCACGCGTGTGAAAGCGCCGACAGAAGTTGCTCCCGGTTTGCCCCCATCAGCTTTGCGGTGACAGCGGTGGATGCCACTTTAACCAGGACTACATGGTCCAGCCCTACCCGGTTAAACGAATTCTCCAGGGCCAGCACACCCTGGATTTCGTGGGCCATGATCATGGCTTCCAGCACACTTTTTATGGACAGCGGCGCTTCACCCCCGGCAACGCGTCTTTGGGAAAGATGGTCAGCCACCGCAAGGATCCCTCCAAGATTGTCGGACGGGTGGCCCCATTCCGCCGCAAGCCAGGTATCGTTGTAATCCAGCCAGCGGACGATACACCCAATATCCCAGGCGGCTTTTACAGGGTCCAGGCGGAACGATGTTCCCGGAACGCGGGCACCATGAGGGACTACGGTACCCTCAACGAGTGGCCCAAGGTGTTTTAGGCACTCGGGAAACCGGAGGGCGAGCAGCCCGCAGCCCAACGTATCCATCAGGCAATGTCGGGCCGTCTTCATGGCCTCTTTACTCTTTATCCGATAGCTCAGCGTATAATCGGCGATCGTCTGCAAGAGATGGTCGTAATCGGGGCGTTCGTTAAGATCGAAAGTTTCTGACATTGAACTGGTTCCCTTGTCGTAAGCTTCATCTGTTGCAGCCTAGTTGAAGAAACCATGGAATCCAGTGCATACGTATGTATAATATCGATATATTCTCATATGTATGTCTATTTTAATTACACAAAAGAACGAGCAACGAATTCAAATTTCTATATTTTCAAATACTTAAATAACAGCACTCTCTCTGGCCGGCGTGATTTACTTTTACTGACAGCTTATTACATAAATAGTTTAAAATATTTTTAATAAACTATGCGCGCCTCATTACTCTGATTCCACTTTAACTGCTTGTTTGTAGTTCAGTTCTTTATCACCATTCGTTTTCAAAGCTGTAATGCTATAACGTGGTCTTGCCTGCCTTAACTCGCCTATAATCTCGCCCTAATGATGAACAACCCGTCAGCAAACGTTAACAAAGCATCTATTAACGATATTGATCAACCGTGGAACCGCCCGTGAATAGCACCTCTACAGAATCTGCAATTGCCGAATGGGTTACTATTCTGGGGGAATCCCGAGTAGTGGCTGCTGGCGCAGAGAATTTTGGTGCCTCCACAATAGGAACAACCCGTGCTATTCCGGCCGTGCTTCGACCGGAGAATCAGGAGCAGGTGGCAGCGCTTTTACAAGTTGCGCAACGATGGCAGGTTGCGGTCTACCCCGTTAGCACCGGCAATAACTGGGGCTACGGCAGTGCCAACCCTGTTGAGGACGACTGCGTCATTCTTGATTTGAGCCGGCTTGACCGTATTAGCAATTTTGATCCTGAAATGGGCGTTATCACTGTTGAACCCGGCGTAACCCAAGGCGCTCTGAGGGCTTTCCTTGATGCCCATGAAGGCGAATATCTTGTTCCAGTGACCGGCGCGGGCCCCACCTGCAGCATTCTTGGTAATGCCCTTGAACGTGGTTATGGCATTACGCCCATTACAGACCATTTCGCGGCGGTGACAAAGATCGAAGCCATATTACCCGACGGCACCCGCTACCAGACGCCTCTGAGTGAACTGGGCGCTGCGGAAGTAGACGGCCTTTTCAAGTGGGGGCTGGGGCCATATCTGGACGGGCTGTTCAGCCAGGGGAATTTCGGTGTGGTAGTGAATATCACCATCGCCCTCGCGCCCGTCCCCGAAACCGTGACCGCATTTTTCTTCTCCACTAAAGACGACGCCAAACTGGAAGCCCTGGTCCCCACCGTCAGGGCCGTGCTACGGACCCTTGGCGGGTCTGTCGTGGCGATCAACCTGCTCAACAGCCAGCGCATGCTGTCGATGATGACGCCCTTCCCTGAAGACAAGGCCGTTAATGGTGTTCTTCCTGCCCCTGAAGTGGAAAGCATGGCCCACAGCCATGGTGTTCCCGCCTGGAGTGGGGTTGGCGCAATTTATGCGTCGAAAGAGGTAGCCCGCGCAGCCCGACGCACGCTACGACGGCTTCTCGGGCCCGTGACTGACCGCCTCATCTTTATCAACCGGCGGAAAGTTGACACCGTGCGAAATGTTGCCCGTTTACTGCCCGGCAGGCTTGCTACACGGGTTAAGGGCATGGCGGAGACGCTCTCGGGAGCTCTGGAAATCATGCATGGCACTCCGAATGATGTTGCATTGGCGCTGGCCTATTGGCGCTCAGGAGAGCTGCCAGCGCCCGGAGAACCGAAAAACCCGGCTCGCGATGGCTGCGGCCTCATATGGTTTGCGCCGCTGGTTCCGATACGAGGAAAAGACGTTCGCCGTTATATCGACATGATTGAAAGAGTTTGCCCGCAGTACGGCATCAACCCTTTGATTACATTGACGACCGTAAATGATCGCTGTTTCGACTCTACGGTTCCCCTGCTCTTTGACCGCAGGGATGCCGCTGCGACAGCACGGGCTAACAACTGCTATCGCGCACTGGTGGAGGCGGGGCAAAAGGAAGGATTCCTTCCCTACCGCCTCAACATCGACGCGATGGGAATACTGAATACCGGTGGCTCCGCTTTCACCAGACTTGCCAGTCAACTGAAAGCCGCGGTCGACCCCAATTTTATCCTGGCGCCCGGACGTTACGTGCCCAGGATAAAGCGTTCCGAGGTCTGATGAGCTGTAACCTCGATACACCCGTAGTACGCCGTCTTTCGACGCTCTAGGCGGCGCTTTTTTCTCACTGCGACTATCGCCCTAACAGCTCCCGGAATGGGACAGAATGAGGATATAGAGATGCACTCAGGGTTTGCACGTCCACACATAAAAGAAAACACAAAAACCGATCCGAATCAGGAAGATGTCAGTACTATTTTCAATTCGGTATTCAATGTCCAGTTGGCGACATCACCAGAGGTGATTAACGAGGTCTTCGCAGTCCGGTACCAGGTTTATTGCATTGACCGGCCTTTCGAAGATCCCAATTGCTTTGCTGATAAACTTGAGCACGATGCCTACGACCCGCGATCCGCACATGCGCTGATCCGACACCGTATAACAGGCGACAGCGTAGCCGCTGTTCGCCTTGTTATGGCGGGAGATGCCCCGGAACAGGCCGATTTCCCGATGGAACGCCCGTGCCTGCCGCGAATGGACCAGAATGCTCGGAACGCCTTTGCAGGCGCACGCCGGGAGCACGTAGCAGAGATATCCCGGATGGCGGTGAGCCGGGAGTTCCGGCGACGTCTCAATGAAGATCTGTCCGCCACGGGCATCAGCGATTTTAACTGCTACAGCGATGCGGAAAACGGTAAACGAGCCATGCCTTACATCAGCCTTGGGCTTTTCTCCGCGATCCTTCAGATGTCGGTCAAACACGGCATAACCCACTGGATGGCCGTCATGGAACCCGCACAGCTGCGCCTTTTAAAGCGGTTTGGGGTGGAGTTTGATCATGTGGGACCGGTCATGGAATACCATGGGCGCCGCCGTCCTGCCTTCACCGAGGCAGCATCACTGATTGAGGGCATCAGGCAGCGTCGTCCGGATGTCTGGTCACTGATCACTGACAATGGCCGCTACCTGCCAGCAAAGCCGGATGAAGCCTATAAGGTAAGCGAAAGAGAGGTTGCCTGACGTTAAACCTGGGCGAAGCTGTATGCCTACAGGTATGTGCTCATAAAAAAAGACACCAAATTAAAAAGCCCCCGCCACATGGCGGGGGCTTTTTTACAGCACTTTCAGCTAAACGTCAGCTGTTCAAACGTTATGCTTGTGCTGCTTTTTTCCTGCGTGACAGACCAAGCCCTGCGAGGCCCAGGCCCAACAGTGCGAGGGTGCCTGGCTCAGGCACTTCTGTAGCAGTGATACGGAAACGGGTTTCGAAGTTGTTCACCTGGCCTTCCTGAGTGATCAGACCAATACAGGTAGCTGATGCACCCGCTTCAGTACACGCTTCCTCTCCGAGGTAGGCCAGACCAGCCAGCTCAAGGAATACTGTGTAGGTGTAGTCATCAATGGTGAACGACGGTGAGGCAAATTCGAAGCCGTCATCCGTTTCCACGAGGCCCAGTTCCCCAATGTTGTCAATGGTGAAGATATCATCGCAGTTAGAGATTGATGCGCTGATACAGTTACCATTGTTCAGGGTCTCATTGAAGAAACTCTCGAACGTGCGTGACGTCGGGTCCAGTGGGTCTCCAGCCGGGTTAGCAGGGGTCAGCGTCAGTGTGGACGTGAGATCGAAGCTTTCCAGTGCAGTGCCTCTGGCGGGAAGCACGTTGTTGGTATGAGTAAATGTGCCACCCGTTACGTAGCCGCCGTTGGTCATGAGGCCACTGCCGGCAGATACATCAGTGATCGAAACCGATGACTGCGGATTAGAAACACCCCATGAAAGCGTGCGGTTTGAGTCAGAGGCAGTAACGCTGCCGTCTCCGCCTGTGTCAGTCCAGTTGGAGAACTCGCTGTTTACCTCATAGCCCCAATCCGTGATCATCGCAGCGCTCGCGGATTGAGCGCCCAATGCGAATGGCACAACCAGAGATGCTAAAAGTGTTCTTTTAAGTGCAGTATTCATAGGTTACTCCTCCTTGATTATGGACGCTGACGACTAAGTACACACGTCAGCGGTCTACCATGACAAAGCATCTCCCATGCCACATATAAAAATCTTCGTTTTTTCAACTTATTACAATTACTCCGT
>JAWWAM010000071.1:0-9581 GCA_033721715.1 Marinobacter sp. | reverse complement strand
GTTCCAGACTGATGGCCAGGGTGCGGCTGCTGCTGAGCAGTGCCCGAGTCTCGTCGTCGAGGGTCACCTGATAGGTCTTACCCACTGGCATGACCCCCAGTGACACAGGCTGGCCGTTTTCAGGCACGATCCACAGTTCATAATCCTTGCCCTGCTCAGCCGCTGTGGCTGCAACAGGCCGCAGTTTCAGCTGGCGTTCGAGAGCTGACTCACTTACCAGCCACAACGGATCTGTCATTTCCGCCTGAACAATGGCGCCCGACAGCCGCTGGTCATCCCGGGGTGCCGGCTGTTGTAACAGGAGGACCGCCAGTACCAGTGTTGCCGCCGTCGCCACCAGGCTCCAACCGGGCCAGAACCAGCGGCCGGCGCCGTCATTGGCCGCAGTGGCGGGTTTCGTGCCCCGGTGTTGCGACCATAACCGCCGCTCAATTCCGGCCCATACCGACGCCGGGGGTATTTCTTCTTCGATGCGCGCCCCCAGGTGCCCCAGTTTTTCCTCCCAGAACCAGACCTCCTGGCGGACCCGAACCGACTCCATCATCCAGCGTTCAAACCTGCGGCGGGCGTGCCCGCGAAGGGAGCCAAGGACATACTCTGCAGCCAGCGCTTCGATTCTTTCCGGTGTCTTTTTCATCGCTCCAGGCACCTCTTCAACGCCATCAGGCCGCGCCTGATCCAGCTTTTGACGGTTCCCACGGGGGAGCTCAACGCTTCAGACAGCTCATCGTGGGTGAAGCCCCGATAATAGGACAACAGAATACTGTCACGCTGGGGCTCTGACAGTTCCTCGAGACATCCGGTAAGTTCGGCAGCACCGGCGCTGCGAAGAGAGACATCCAGCGGTCCTTCCCGCCCGTCTTCCATGTGGTCCAGATGGCTATCGCCTGATGTCTGCTTCGCCTTACGGACCCTCATCAGGTCCAGAGTGCGATAACGGGCAATGGTGAGCATCCAGCTCAGGGGCGCGCCACGTTCGTTGTGGTACTCACCAGCGTTATGCCAGATCTGCACAAAGGCATCCTGCACCGCCTCCTCCGCCAGATCCCGCTGGCTGGCCAGTTTCAGGCAGAGCCCGAACATCCTCCCGGAAACTTTCTCATACAGTCGCTGGAATGCAGCCCGGTCTTCCCGGGCAACGGCAATCAGCAACCCCATGAGCTCATCCTGCTCAACATCCATGGCCATCATCTCCGCATTACCACCTGTTTTTTTGGGTTATATCAACAGTACGTCGGGTATGGCCTTAAAGATGCACAACAGATTCAACATCGGTGTCGAGCTGGGGTAGCCAGTCTGACGTGGATTGCAGAAAGAAAAGCGGCGATCGGAAGCACGAGGCCCCGGTATCCTGTGAAACCCGGGGCCTTCGCAGAGCAGCTCAATCAGTGCAGGGCACGAAGTTGTCGCGGATACAGCGCGGCGCTGACTTCAGGCTCGTCCAGCAGATCCGCCAGCTCCATATCCACCTCGGTTTCCTGGCCTTCATCAGGCAGGGGCTCAAACAGGGTGTTGAGCCATGAGGTGACGGACGGGGCTTCATCGCGGCCATAGTCTGTAGACAACGCCTTGATGCGGCGGAAGCCGATGATCCGCTGGTGCTTGGGATCACGGATCTGCTCGAAGCCGCGCCAGTATATCCGGTCGCGGGTGTGCAGCTGGACAAACAGTGTGTCGATGGGCTCGGCCGGGTCTTCGCCGCGCACCGGTTCATCGTCGCTGTCTTCAGCGGCCAGGGATTCTTCAGACAGTGTGTCGGTCTTCGTCGGCTTTTTATTGCGGATGGTGGTCCACGCCGGATAGAGCACGGCCACCGCGTCGGCTTCTACATGCTCACGGGCAGCGCGGAGGATCAGTCCCCAGCGGGCCTTGTCGGCATCGGTTTCAAGAGAGTTAATGGGCAAGTCGTAGCTTTGTTCGCTGGACAGGACGATGGCCATCATCGGGGCATCAAGTTCCCCCATGGCCTCAGCCTGTGCTACAGACACCAGTTCGTCGATTGCCATCGGTTGGTTCATAATACGCTCGCCTCCTCGATGCCATCAGGGTCTTTCAGGGAGAAAGGGTTCTCCCTGACTCACAGCATAGCCTGTTACTGCCATAAAGATAAACGTGGATGCGGTGATCGCGGATCACAAAACGTCATTTATTGTTTCAGAGCGTAGTTTCACACGGCCGTCTCCAACAGCTCATAGCGACCAAACCAGGGACTGGCCTCTTCCAGTTGCGCCGCCAACTGCAAAAGCGTGGATTCGTCGCCGTGGGGCGCCCCGAACTGTACACCAACAGGCAGGCCAGACGCAGTCCACCACATCGGTACTGACATCGCCGGCGTTCCGGTCAGGTTCGCCAACTGGGTGAACGGTGTACGGGCCAGGCTTTCCAGGGCCATCTGATCCACCTGGCCGCTGCGGTGCAATACTTTACCCGCCTTGAGCGTCAGCATCAGCCGGGCTGCAAACTGAAGGTGGCCAGGGGTATCCAGCTCACCAATTCTTGCTGGTAGTTGCCCGGCGGTCGGGCAGAGGTACATATCGTAGCCCTGAAAAAATGCGCCCAGCGCCCGCGCAAAATCATTCCATTGCTGCCGCCGCCGGACATAATCCGGCAGCTGCATGGTTCTCCCAAGCATGCCAAGCAGGCGGGTATCCAGCTCGAAATCCTCATCCCTGGCGCCGAATTCGGCCTTCGCCTTATCCATCAGGGTCGATACTTCGCCAAAATAAAGGCCCAGATAACAGCGAGCCAGCGCCATGCCATCAAACTCCGGACGGGCATACTCCACATCGTGTCCCAGGGCTTCGAGTACACGGGCGGTGTCTTCAACCGCATCCACACACTCCTGGGCCACGTTGGTATCATAGGGAGAGGAGGTAAACACACCAATCTTCAGGCGTCGCGGGGCCTGCTGCATCAGTTCCGCATAGGGCGCCGATGGGGGCGCAATCACGAAAGGGTCGCCCACCGCGGGGCCGGACAAAACGTCGAGCATGGCCGCGCTGTCGCGAACCGTACGCGTCACCACGTGGTCGGCTGAGGCACCGGTCCAGGCTTCGCCGCTCAAGGGACCTGAGGAAATCCGGCCCCGTGAGGGTTTGAGCCCGAACAGGCCATTGTAGGCCGCAGGAATACGTATGGACCCGCCGCCATCGTTGGCGCCGGCCATGGGCACGATCCCGGCAGCTACAGCAGCACCAGAGCCACCACTGGAACCACCCGGCGTCAGGTTGGTATTCCAGGGATTGCGGGAAGCTCCCCAGAGGGCTGACTCGGTCACCGCCTTGAGGCCGAACTCCGGGGTTGCGGTACGGCCCAGAAACACGAGCCCGCCGGCACGGGCCCGGCGAACGTATTCCGAATCCTGCCTGGCAATGTTGTTTTTAAGCCCACGACTGCCAAATGTACAGGGGTGCCCCTGTTGCTCCTGGGCCAGATCTTTAAGCAGCATGGGAACGCCGGAAAAGGTACCATCAGGCGGATAACTCTGGCTCAGCGCATCCGAAAACTGGGGGTAGCAGACGGCGTTGAGCCTGCTGTTTACTGCCGATGCCCGCTCGATAGCCGCCTCACAGACTTCACGGGCTGAAACTTCATTGCGGCGAATCAGGTCGGCAAGCGCTACCGCATCGTACCGGAGGTATTCGGATTGCTTCATGATCGATTCCGTTTGTTATTCTGAACTCTGGAGATTGAGGGAACTATCGTCTATGAACAAGAGTCTCAGGCGTCGCACACTCGCTGTAGCTTTCATGGTCACGTCCATTATCGCACCAATCCTGTGCGCCCGTGAACAACCGCCAGAGCCCGTCGATGACTGGACCAGTATTGTCCGCGGCTCCCCCTATTGGGTTAGTCAGGGGGTTTATAACAACATCGTCACCATCCGGCGCTGGGTGCTGAAAGAATCCGGGTACTGCTCTGACACAGACCGGCATATTCTGTTCGATATGCGCGGTCAGTTCCTTGGCTATATTGACGATGAAAACACCCGCGAAGCCACCCAGAAGCGCCTGAACGACACCAGACGCTCGCTGGCAACCAGAGGCCGGGTAGAAAACTGGGCGCTCGGCGGCCCGGGCAAAACCGGCTATCCGTTTGCGCTCGCCTGTGACCAACCCCACGTCAACCTGGACGAAGCCGTGGCCCGTTATCTGGGCACGCTACCCTCCGAGCTGATCTGGGGCGCCTGGGATGATCTTGTCTTCGCATCCCAAGAGAAACCCGAACCGCTCCACGATGCATTGATGTATGTCTATGAAACACGCCAGCAACGAAACAACCTGCCTACAACCCTGCCAACGTATCTTGCCGGACAGGTTCTGATCGAAAGCAGCGGACAGCAACGTGCCCACTCCATCGCCGATGCGAAGGGCATATTGCAGCTATCGCCTTCGGCACTCAACGACTGCCAGATCAAGCCGGCAAACCACTGGCACCGACTGGCGCAGATTGATTGCGCCCTGAGGTTAATGAACCAGAATGCCCGTAACCTGCAGGAACCGTTCAACCAGCGTTTTGGTGAGTTGCCCGCCGAAAAGCGCGACCGGCTTTTTACTCTGCTGCTGGTGCAGGCCTACCACGGAGGTGCAGGCCGTGTAAAAGCCCTGCTGGATGACGACACCCTGTCCAGGCCCGCCGCCTACTTTGCCCGGGAACACGAAAATTTCAGTGCCGGTGATATCGCATTCGGGATGGTGTTTCACAACCTCGGGCGCGACCGTTTCGGCCTGGCCTCGCTGTATTATGTGGCGGACGTCCAGCTTGCCGCAGAAGCATTGTGCAAAACGGCCCGTCTTGGTGATGCGTCTTTCTGTAAGCTTTAAGGAGCCCGGGGGTCAACATTGGAACTGACACTGATTCCGGAGGGCATCACTGCCACAACCGCAGCCATACTGCTGGCGAGCTCCGTGGTAACCTCAATGATCACTGCCAGCCTGGGTGCCGGTGGTGGCGTGCTGTTACTGGTATTGATGGCGTTCTGGATCCCGCCTGCGGCAATCATACCGGTACACGGCATGATTCAGCTGGGTTCAAATGCCGGACGGGCAGGCCTGACCTGGCGCCACACCGACTGGAAAGCCATCGCGGCTTTCGCCCCCGGTGTACTACTCGGGGCAGCGTTGGGCGCCTGGGTATTGGTGGATCTGCCAACCTATCTCTGGCAGCTTACCATTGGACTGTTCGTACTGTATCTGTGCTGGGGGCCGGCGTTGCCGCGGGGCGCTTTTGGTAGCGCAGGCATATTCCTGGCCTCTGTCGTGACCAGTTTCGTGAGTCTTTTCGTTGGGGCAACGGGCCCTCTGGTGGCGTCATTTGTAAAGCAGATGCACAGCGACCGCTTCACCACGGTAGCCACATTTGCCATGGCCATGACGCTTCAGCATGCCCCCAAGGCCATGGTTTTCGGGTTCGCCGGTTTTATGTTCCGGGAGTGGGTGCTGTTTATCCTGGCAATGATTGCCTTCGGTTTTGCCGGCACCTGGCTGGGGCTACATGTGCTCAGATCCATGAGCAACCGCCACTTCAGTCGTCTGTTCAATATTCTGTTAACGCTGCTGGCCCTGCGCCTGCTTTGGCAGGCGGGCGGGGCCGCAGGCTGGTGGTAGGGCAGAGCCGCTTCACCACACCGCAGCCAGCTCAAACAAGCTGGTCTTGCGGTGGCAGAGGGACAGTAACCACCTGATTGCGGCCGCGAGCCTTGGCAGCATAGCTGCCTTCATCGGCTCTTGCCATAACTTCACGGGGGCCGGAATCGGCTTGTGACATTTCCGTCAGGCCGATGCTGGCGGTCACCCCAAAGGATTTGCCGTCCTGCTCGATACGAATAGACTCAATGCCCCGGCGGATAGTTTCGGCCAGCTCCAAAGCGCGCTCCAGTCCACACGCGGGCAGAATAATGCCGAACTCATCACCACCCAGGCGTGCCACTGTATCGGACTGTCTTACCGTCGCCCTGAGCAGATCCGAGAGGCGCCCCAGCAGGTCATCTCCCATCAGATGGCCGCCCTCATCATTGACGGGCTTGAAGTAGTCCAGATCAATCAGCATCAGCACACTGGCAACGGTCTTTTTGCTGGCGTCGCCCAGGCATTTCACCAGCGAGGAATTGAATGCCCGTCGGTTCATCAGCCCCGTAAGGCTGTCATGGGTAGCTTCCCATGACAGCCGCTCTTCTTCACGGCGACGTTCACTGTCATCCCTGATCACCAGTATGAGTTGATGATGGGCGCCACCCCTGCGCAGGTGCAGCATGGTCAGGTCCACATCGAAGGTGCGGCCGCGGCTGTTCCTCATCGTCGCATACAGGCTGTCCACATCGGCACTACGGAGGAAATCATCTGGCTCCCAGCGGCGACTTTCGCTTTCGATAGCGACACATTCATAGAAATTGGCCTGGTCACACCCATCTGGCAATCCCAGGAAAGCACAGGCGGCGTCGTTGGCATAGCGGATCACACCGTCAACATCCAGCATCAGTACACCTTCCTGAAGGATGCCAAGAATGCTGTCAGCGCGCTCCTGCTCGTCGGCCAGTTCCGCCTCGATTTCCAGTTCATGTGTGATGTCCCGGACCACGGTAATGGTTCCCAGTGTCCGCTCTTCGGTGCCGATGAGTGCGGTCATTACATCCGCCCAGACCAGTTGCTGGCCTCTCCGGGTCTTCAGACGGAAACGCCCTAGGAAAACCACGTTGTTTTTCAGCGCCTGCCGCCAGTCTTCCACGGCACTGGCGCGGTCTTCTTCGTACACGCCCTGAATCAACGGAGTATGCAGCAGGTCATTGGCGTCTATTCCGACAATTCGCTCGAAGGCGGGGTTAACGAATTCAATCCGGCCCAGAACATCCGTCTGGATAATGCCGATCGGAGCACTCTGGGTAAGAGAACGGAAGAACGCCTCGCGCTCAGCCAGCGACGCCATCACTCCGTCCCGCTCTTCCATGACGGTATTGAAGGTTTCTGCGACCTGGCGAATTTCTGAACCACCAGCAACGTCCACCGGTTCGGTACGGATGCCGAGATGACGCTCGCTGATCTGGAAACCAAGGTTGCGCAGTGGCGCCATCAAACGCCGGAAAACAATCAGCGCCAACGGAGCGGCCACCAGAATCACGATCAACAGTACCTGCGCAAAAGTGACTTCCAACCGGCTGACAGGGGCATAGGCCTCCTTTGCCGGCCACACCGCCGCCACGAACCAGGGCACCTGGGACATCTGCCGCACCGACATGATGGTCTCGGTACCTTCCTGGTTATCCGTTCTGGCAGTGCCTTCAAACCCGGCCATGGCATCACGCAGTATCGGATTTTCGAGCCTCAGCTGGGTCATGATTTCACCGGTACGACCATGGGCAAGAGTCACACCGCTGCGTGTGGCGACACCCACATAGCCGGTCTTGCCAACACGTACCCCACTGATTTCCTGCATGAAATTGTCCCCAGAAAGATAGATCGCACCACCGAGAACGCCGATAAACCGCTTACGATGATCGAAAATGGGGGCCGTCATCATGACTGCTGGCTGGTTCTCGTAGTTCGAAACATAGGGTTCACTGATAACAGGAGTCAGTTGGCTTGAGCTTTGCTGGAAATACGCACGCGAGCTGATATTCAGCCCGGTCTGTTGATATTGCTCGGGATGTTCGGCGATAACATTGCCTTCGGTATCAAACAGATAGATACCATCGAACAAATGCTGGAGCGCGATCTCGCGCCTGATGAGTACACGGGCCCGAGCATTCAGCACGCTCTCTTCCATGCCGAACCCCTCGGCGACATGGGCAAGCGTATCCCGTCGTTGCTCGAGACGGGCGTCCAGGTCAGCAGCGACCAGAGCTGCGAGGGTTTCCACCTGTTCGCTGGCCTGGGCCTCGAGTTCAGCACGACTGACCAGAGAGCTGACCAGTGCTACGACTATGGCTGAAAGCACAATGGCAAAGATGACAAAGGCAACAGCCCGGTTGACGAGGCTGGCGAACCATCGCTTTCTAGACACGCTCAGCAGGCTCCCGAACACCGAAAACAGGTATGGGCACGCAGTGAAATTTCAGAGGGACTACCAGGCAACTGGCTCACAAGGCGTAACACCATTTGTTGTAATTGGTTGTAATTAATCGTCATTGCACAGTCTAACAGACAGTCGGCCTTCAGGAGGTTACGGTACTTGCAATTTCAATGATAATCGTTATTATTTAGATCTATTTAACGATTGAGGTTTCCGCAATGTCAGACCCCCTGCTCGCCGACGCCACCGGCATCAGTGGCGGCCCGGTAAGCCAACTGATGGAAATGGGCGGCCCTGTAATGATGGTACTGCTGGCAATTGCCGTTGCGGGCATAGTGACCTTCTTTTACCTCATGTTATACGGAGCTTTTTTTGCTCCCAGACTCACCACAAAACTTAAAAAAGGCATTACGGTTTGGCAACAAAAGCCCGGCAGTGACGGGCCGGACCACCTGAGCCGTAACGCCGGGCGGTTTAGCCGCCTCAATCCGCTGCACCATTTGATTGTCGATACCATGAATGCCCGCCTGAAGGGCACAGACCCCCAGCAGATTCGAGAAACCGTCGCCAGAGATGCCCATCATGCTCTGGAGCCTTTTGAGGCACCGCTCAAAATCATTGAGGTTATCGCGGCACTGGCGCCACTTCTGGGCCTGCTGGGCACGGTTATGGGCATGATGGAAGCGTTCAGCGCCATGGCTGCCACCGAAGGCCGGGCCAATGCGTCCCAGTTGAGCGGAGGCATATACGAAGCACTTACCACCACCGCGGCAGGCCTGGTAATTGCCATTCCCTTTGCTGCCCTGGCCGCCTGGATTGAATTCCGTCTGCGACGGATCCAGAAAACCATCAACAGTGCCCTTGTGACCGTGCTGGCGGTGCCTGTGGCACTCACAGGAAATCATGAGGCCGCGGAGAACGCAGAGCCCGGGGCAGACACCGCACCCGCAACCCGTCGTTTTGGCGAATATTCTGGAACCGAACAACAGGGCCGCCTGGCCAATGCAACTGGTTGACCCCAGACCGGCGCGGCCGGTCCCCATTCGCATTACCCCGCTGATCGATGTGGTATTTATCCTGCTGGTGTTCTTCATGCTCACCAGCCGCCTGCTGCCGGTTAGTTTCATGGAGTTGAGTAACAGCACTGGCCATACCAGCCCGGTCACCGGAGAGCCCATGCCGGAGGTCATAATCGAACGTGAAGGCCAGGCAGTCTGGCGGGGTGAAACCTACAGGATTGATGCGCTTGTGGGCGAACTGAGAGCCAGTGGCATCGACGAAATCAACCTGGCCACTGCACCGGTTACACGCCTGACAGATTTCACCTCAGCCTACAGCCGGCTATCAGACAGCGGTATCACTGCGCACTGGAAGCGCTCACCGCAGTCCGCGGAGCAACCATGAGCGATCTTGTACCACCACCGGTAACATCCGGCAAGTCCCTCATGGAACGCCTGGAAGACGCACTGCTTCCGCTCATCAACCTGGTTTTCCTGTTACTGATGTTTTTTATCGTGGCGGGGCAGCTGTCGGATACGCCGCTGCCGGATCTTCCTGGCACCGCCGATCAGAGGGGC
>JAWWAM010000070.1:0-9629 GCA_033721715.1 Marinobacter sp. | reverse complement strand
TGACCCATTCGCGTTGCTCTTTATTGACCTTGACCATTTCAAGGGCATCAATGACAGGCTTGGGCATGATGCAGGAGACCAGCTGTTAAAAATGATCGCACAGAGAGTTAATAGCTGTGTGCGACAGTCAGACACTGTTGCCCGAATTGGCGGTGATGAATTTACGGTGTTGTTGCTGGACACCGGTGACCGTGAGCTCATCCATGGCATCGCCAGTAATATTCTTTCCGAGCTGGAAAAGCCGTTCAAGCTGGGAGAGAACGAAGCCAGCATATCGGGCAGTATCGGCATAACACTGTTCCCTGAAGACGCCGGCACAGCCCAGCAACTGTTGAGCGACGCGGACCAGGCCATGTACGTGGCAAAGCACTCCGGCCGCAACCGGTTATGCTACTTTACTGACGTTATGAAAAGTGATCGCACCGGGCGCCGGCAGATGATCAATGACCTGCGCGAGGCGCCGCTGGGCGACCAGCTCAGGCTTTTCTATCAGCCCATCATTGATCTGGCCAGCGGCCGTATCGTCAAAGCCGAGGCGCTGTTGCGATGGCAGCACCCTCAACAGGGGCTCAAGTTACCGATAGAATTTCTGGACCTGGCAGAGGAATCCGGCCTCATGTCTTCGCTTGAGCACTGGGTATTTTCTGAAGCCGCCACCCAGTCCGTAAAGTGGTCAGACCTGGTGGACGACTCGTTCCAGCTCACAATTAATTCATCGCCCCTGCAATTTACCCAGAACATACACAGCAAACCCTGGGAAGCCCATCTGGGTACCTTCCAGCGATCCAACGCCGGTATTGCCATTGAACTCACGGAGAACGTCTTTCTCAGCGATTCCGAGCAGTTGGCGCGAAGTTTTTCAGAGCTCAAGGAAGCAGGTGTGCAGTTAGCGCTGGATGATTTCGGGACCGGTTACTCATCACTGGCGTACCTGAAGCGCTGCGATGTTAACTATCTCAAGATTGACCAGAGCTTTGTACGGGAAAACGAGGTGGGCTCGAACAGCCATACGATCGCCGAGACGATCATTATGATGGCGCACAAACTCGGGCTGCAGGTGGTCGCAGAGGGGGTGGAAACGTCCGAACAGCGAGACTGGCTCAAGGAAGCGGGTTGCGATTTCGCTCAGGGATTCTTCTTTTCAAAGCCAATGCCCGCAGCGGAATTTGAACAGTTACTCCGTACTGGGCCAATACTTCACTGACTATTGATTTGTAGGGTCATAAATGTTCCCGAACTTCGTAGTGTCGGGATCGATCGTTTCTATCTGGTCTCGCTCAACATCCAATTACGAAACGCCTGCAAACCGGGGTCTTTGGCACTGCTCGTCGGATAGACAAGGTGATAGGCGTATTCCTCCCCTACGCTGACGCCTATATCGAACAACCTCACCAGCCGCCCCTCGGCCAGGTCGTTCTCAACCATCTCCAATTCAACCAGGCCGATGGCATTTCCGTCAGTTACCGCTTGCACCACATGGCTCGAATCGGTGAAGGCCATGCATTGGCTGTCATCGAAGTGGTCGATACCCGCTGCGGCCATCCACATCGACCAGTTCGGCCAGACCATGCCCCCGGTTTGGCAGTCAACGTAGCATAGGGTCTGGTGGAAGAGGTCTTGCGGTACTTTGGGTTTGACGCTGGCTTCAATCAGTCTTGGGCTGCAGACCGGGACCACAACCGTATCGAACAGGCGCTCTGATTGCGTGCCCGTGTATTTGCCGTTGCCGAATCGAATTGCAGCGTCCACGTCGTCTACCCCGAAATCCCGCACCTGGTCAGTGATATCAAATGTGAGCTCCAGATCCGGATTTGCCTCCCGGAAACGGGAGAGGCGGGGAAGAAGCCAGTGAGTGGCAAATCTTGCTCCGAGAGAGATGCGCAGGTGGGCAGACCCACGGGCCGTTCTTCGTGCCCGGCCAGCAGCACGGTGGAGGTTGTCCAGGGCATCGGTAGCGGCTTCAAGCATGATGGCGCCGGCAGACGTGAGCTGGATCTTCCGGCTGGTTCGCGTGAAGAGCGGGACTTCAAGCTGGTCTTCAAGTTCCTTGATCTGAAAACTGACCGCTGCCGGCGTTAACCCCAACTCTTCCGCTGCACGGGTGAAGTTAAGGTGGCGACCGGCAGCCTCGAACGTTCTGAGTGCCCGGGTCCCGGGGAGCATTCGCTGCATAGATCTTCAAGTTCTGCTTATTGATATGCCAAGGAATACTCGCTTCTTTGGGCTAGGTCAATGGTGGATAGTGATTGCCACTGGTTCACCTTTTGAAGGAGTTTAACGATGCTGAAGTCCAGACTAACCCATCCATTGGCGATTGCGATGTGGGACTTTTCGTGGCTGGAACGTCGATGGCCCGGTGCCGGATATGAAGACTGGGATAAAGCTCTGGATGAGCTGACAGAGCGGGGCTACGACGCCGTTCGCATTGATGCCTATCCCCACCTTATTGATGCTGATCCTGAACGTGAATGGAAGGTTTTGCCTGTCTGGAATCAGCATGACTGGGGGAGCCCCGCGGCGACCAGAGTCAGGGTACAGCCTGCCTTGAACGAGTTCATTGGCAAGTGCGCAGAACGGAACGTGAAGGTCGCACTGTCGACATGGTTCCGGCAGGACGCGGATGATGTCAGGATGCGGATCAAATCGCCGGAGGACCTGGGGCGTATCTGGGTGAGAACCATCGACTCCATTGCTGAAGCAGGCCTTCTGGACACTGTCCTATGGGTTGACCTCTGTAATGAGTGGCCAGAACCTCTATGGGCGCCATTTCTTGTGCCTGATTCCGGGAGTGGCAGCAATGGCGATAGCGGGCCCTCGCGGACCTTACCCGATATACGGCACTGGATGGCGGAGTCGACCGCGATAGTACGGCAGGCCTATCCCGAGATGGATTACTGTTTTTCCTATGCGGCGGAATACAGGAACTGGCAGGAACAGGACGTCTCCTTCATGGATCTGCTGGAGCCGCACATCTGGATGACCCAGCCGGAACTGAGCGACTTTGACGAAAGGGTTGGGTTCGATCTTGGCAAGGCGAGCTTTGAGCCGGAAATGTACGAGATTCTGGCTCGAAATGCTGAACTCACCTACAGAGCAGACCCAACTCATTGGCGAGACCGCCTGAAAGAAGGCATCGACCTTCTGGCCGAGTGGTCCCGCCATGCCGACAAACCCCTGATAACCACGGAAGGCTGGGCCTTGGTCGCCTATAAAGACTGGCCCTTACTGGACTGGGATTGGGTCAAGGAGTTGTGTGAATTCGGCGTAAAGGAGGCGTCTGCGACCGGTCGTTGGGTCGCACTTTCCACCAGCCACTTCAGCGGCCCGCAGTTCGTGGGTATGTGGCGGGATATCGAGTGGCATAGGCGTTTGACTCACCTGATTCACGAAGGGGAGATCGAGTAAATAAAAGGCCAGGTAGTCTTCCACGTCAGACTACCTGGCCAGAGAGTACCTACACCAACGGAGGGTTCACACGCTTGAACCCTTCCTGGGTTCGATAAGGGTAATAGGGGTAAGGCGGTGTCAACGCACTGACTTCATCCAGCCGTGCGATCTGCTCCGGAGTCAGGCTCCATCCGGCTGCCCCCAGGTTTTGCCGGAGCTGCGATTCGTTACGTGCACCCATCACAACAGTAGCCACGGTGGGCCTTTGCAGTAGCCAGTTAATGGCGATCTGGGGAACCGTCTTGCGGGTTTCCTCGGCGATCTCCTCCAGAACGTCGATCACCCGGTACAGGTGCTCATCATCCACCGGCGGAGCAAACTGGGCTGTCTCATGCAGGCGACTGGTCATCGGCACAGGTTCTCCCCGCCGGATTTTACCGGTCAGCCGACCCCAGGCCAGCGGGCTCCAGACGGCCGCGCCGAGACCCTGATCCTGCCCAAGGGGCATGAGTTCCCACTCGTAATCCCGGCCGACCAGTGAATAATAGGTCTGGTTGGCAATATAACGGGAGTAGCCATATCGGTCAGCCACCGCAAGGGATTTCATTATCTGCCAGCCGGAGAAGTTCGATACGCCTACATAGCCGATCTTTCCTTGCCGGATCAACAGGTCCAGCGTGCTCAACACTTCTTCCACCGGGGTACGGGCATCGAATGCGTGCAGGTAATACAGATCGATATGATCGGTGTTAAGGCGTCTCAACGACGCTTCACATGCCCGTATCAAACGCTCTCTTGAAGAGCCGGCATCGTAGGGGCCATCACCCATTGGCAGGGTGGTTTTTGTGGAGATCATCAGTTGCTGGCGCTTGCCCCGGATCGCTTTTCCTAGCACTTCCTCGGACGCGCCGTCGGAGTAGACATCTGCAGTATCAAACAGGGTAACGCCTGCATCGAGGCAGATATCCACCATGCGGCGTGCCTCATCACTCTCGGTGTTACCCCAGGCGGAAAATAAAGGACCCCGGCCTCCAAAGGTACCGGCGCCAAAGCTCAATGCGGGCACTTTCAAGCCAGAAGCACCCAGTTGTCGGTATTCCATAGCAATTCTCCTATCGTTTCGTCACTAGTTCGACGATACAGAGAGGTTTGCCTATGATATAGACACTCCATGCTCACAACATTTGTGAATTGAATTCACTATGCCTCAATCCTCCTCCAACCGCCTGGCGGCCATGGAAATCTTTAGCGCTGTGGTAGAGCAGGGCAGTTTTTCGGCGGCCGCCCGGGCCTGCCGGCTGACCCCATCTGCTGCCAGCAAGGCGATTACGCGCCTTGAACAACGGTTGGGTACCAAGCTGATACATCGCTCCACCCGGCAAATGCTGTTGACCGCTGAGGGCCGATGGTTCTACGAGCGTTGTCGCCATATCCTCAGTGACCTGGAGGAGGCGGAGCGGGGAGCGAGTAGGGCGGTAGCGCCTACTGGGCACTTGAGGGTGACCGCCAGTTTTCCTGTAGGCCATGGTTTTCTACTGCCGATGGTGTCCAGGTTTCTTGCACAGTATCCCGGTATTACACTGGAGCTGTCGTTGACGGATCAGGTGGTCAATCTGATGGACGAGGATACCGATGTGGCTATCCGTAGTGGCCCCCTCAAGAATTCCAGTCTGGTTGCCCGCAAGCTGGGCGATACTGCCATGGTGATAGTGGGAGCTCCGGACTATCTCGAACGGTATGGCCTGCCCACCACCGTAAAAGAACTCAGCACGCACAATCGTCTGGGGTTCAGTTTTTCGCGGCATGCCGCTGCCTGGCCACTCGTTTTCCAGGGCGAGCATACTGAACTTATGCCCCAGGGAAATCTGGTGGTCAGTGACGGGGAGACCATGCGCAAAATGGCGGTTGAAGGTGTTGGATTAGCGCGTATGACCCGTTTCCTGGTTGATGAAGACATACGCCAGGGCCGACTTGTGCCGGTAATGGAAGACCACAATCCCGGGGACCGGGAAGAAATCCACGCGGTTTTTCTGGGGCAGGGGCGTTTGATGCCTGGGCGGGTGCGTGCTTTTCTCGATTTTCTTTATGACAACATCGGGAAGGGGTCAAGCCTTATCTGACGCCTCGAGAAAACGGTATCCGACCCCCGGTTCTGTCTGAATAAACCGTTGTTCCGTGGGGTCATCACCGAGCTTTTGTCTGAGCCTACCAATCAGAATTCGCAGATAGTGGGTATCATTGGTGTGAGTGGGGCCCCAGATGTCCTTGAGCAGTTGGGTCTGCGTTACGATTTTTCCAGAGGCGAGCAGTAGCACACTGAGTACTTCGAACTCCTTTGGCGTCAGCCTCACAGGCGAACCATCAACCGTGATGGCTCGCCTGGCAAGGTCAATATGCAGCGCGCCATTATCAAAAACGGCTGGGGTTTCAGCGATAGATGTGTTGTGTTCTCTTTCGTGGCTGCGCAACTGTGTTCGGACCCGCGCCAGCAATTCATCGACGCCGAAGGGTTTGGTGACATAATCGTTGGCACCCAGGTCCAGGGCTTTCACTTTCTCCACTTCTCTGTCGCGTACCGAAAGAATAATCACAGGAGCCGATGACCTCTCCCTTAACGCGGCAAGCACGTCTGAACCGTCCATATCTGGCAGCCCAAGATCCAGAATTAGAAGGTCCGGCGCATACCTGGCACAAAGTTCCAACCCGGTCTCACCGTCCGCCGCTTCCAGTACCTCGTACCCTTCGGTTTTAAGGCTGATGCGCAGAAAACGGCGAATCTGCGGTTCATCATCGATAATCAAAATGCGGGGCTTTTCCCGGTCTTGTGTTGAAAGAGTCATTCAATGGATTCCCGATCGAACTCTTGTTCAGGTGATTCTGTCAGGGGCAGGGCCATTTCGATGGTGGCTCCGCGCCCATTCGGTCCAGCCAATGCGTGAATTCGGCCGCCATGGGCTGCGACCATGCCGTGACAAATGGCCAGGCCCAGCCCACTACCATGAGGCCCCCGATCTCCTTCGCCACCTGTGAAAAACATATCGAACACCTCGCTACGCTGGTCTTCCGGGATGCCCGGGCCCTCGTCCGAAATAGCAATAATAAGCTCTTTATCTTCGCGGCGAGCCTGAATGGTCAGGGTAGAGCCATCAGGTGCAAACTTGGCGGCGTTTTCCAGAACATTTACCAAGGCCTGTTCAATGAGGGCCGGGTGCACAAATAGCAGGGGTAAGTCCTCTTCGACAGACCGCACAACCTGGATTTTCGACATCAGGTTTCGGGTCCGTCTGAGCGCGGAAGACAGGATATCCGTGAGCGCTATCCAGTCTCCCTCGATTTTCAGTGTGCCCTGGCCCAATTTCGTCATATCCAGCAGATTTCGTATGTAGCGGTCCAGGCGTTCGCCTTCGCCGAGGAGTGAATCAAGAAGACTTTCCCGGTCTTCTTCGGAGAGTCTGCCAAACATCGACTTCAATGTACTGGCAGAACCAATCATGGAGGAGAGCGGTGTACGCAGATCGTGTGAAATAGAAGAGAGCAGGGCGGAGCGCAGCCGTTCAGTTTCCTCCGCCACCCGTGATGCAGACAAATTTGCCGCGAGGTGGGTTCGGAACCACGCCAGGCCGAGTTGATGCACGTAAACGCTGATGGCGAGACCCCGGTAATACTCCGGGGTCATGTCATCCACCCGGAGACCAAGTACGCCATACACCTCGCCGCCCGCTTCGATCGGTTCAAAGCGCCACGGAAGACTATTCAGCGTGTCGGAAAAAGCACCGCTGGGTTTGCCGTTTGTGATCGCCCAGTCAATAGCGGAATGAGCCTTCTCGTTCAAGGGATTCGAAGGCCCGCTATGGATGACAACCTCAACCGAACCATTTTCAGGACCCTTTTGCGCAATGATCAACGGTAGCTTGAGCTGGGCATGGAGCGACTCGACTGCTTCGCTCTGGACCGAAGTGATATCCGGGGCGGAGGCAAGGCGTCGGGTAAACTGCAGGTGTGCATCGGTGAGGTCGTTTGACGCGCGCAGCATCTGGACCTGATCCCGCAATCGACCGGCGAGGTTTCCCCCTGTCACGGCGATAATCAGAAAGAACACCACGGTCAGAAGTTCGTCGGTATCCACCATGTGGAAGGTCAACCTGGGCTCCGTGAAGAAAAAGTTGTAGGTCAGAAAACTCAAAGCCGCCGTGAACAGAGCGGGCCGAATGCCGGTTCGGGCGGCAACCCATAATACGGATGTCAGGAAAATGAGGGACAGGTTGCCCAGCGGGAGAACATTCTGGAGCCCCATTGATATTACTGTAGCGGCCCCGACGCTGCCTACGGCCCATGCATAGTCGCTCCATCGAACCGGTTCGGGGGCGGCTTCAGCAACCCGTCGGCGTTGTTTTACGGGTACCGGAATAAAGGTGACTTCAAAGGCTTGCGCTTGTGTCAGCACCCTCTGGCTTGTGGATTTTCGAAAGTGCCACCAGGGCTTGTGGGAACGGCCGAGAATGAGCGTTGTAACGCTCTGCTCCCTGGCGAAGGTCAGAAGTTCTTCGGGCACGTCGTGGCCGCGAAGCGTCTTGACCTCAGCTCCCAAGCGGGTGGCCAGATCAAACACTTTCTCCAAACGTTGGCGTTCACCGGTTCCTGCCCGGCCATTGTCCACAGTGACAACAGTCCAGGGAACTTTTCGTCGTTCGGCCAGCCGGCGAGCCGCTCGCACAAGAATTTCACTCTGTCCGGAACCATCCACGGCAACCAGCATTCTTGACCGAATGTGCCAGGGGCCTTCGATGCCGGGGGATTGCATGGTTTCGCGAACGTCGGTATCGAGCCGCTCGGCGACGGTCTGAACCGCAAGCTCACGCAAAGCGGATAGATTGGATTGCGAGAAATACCCGTGAATGCCCTTGCAGGCCTGCTCAGGCAAGTAAATCTTTCCCTGTATTAGCCGTTCCTGCAATTCCGAGGGGGGGAGATCTACCAATACAATGTCGCGAGCCCGCTCGAGGATAGAGTCAGGCACAGTATCGGGTATTCGCACGCCGATGATACTGGCAACCACATCCGAAAGACTCTCCAGATGTTGGATGTTGACCGTCGTCCAGACGGTAATCCCCTGATCCAACAATTCTTCAATGTCCTGATAGCGTCGGGGGTGTCTGGCTCCGGGGATATTCCCATGAGCCAGCTCACCCAGAAGGAGGACCTCTGGCCTTCGTTTCAGAGCTGCGTCGAGGTCGAATTCCAGGAATCGCTCACCGGCGTACTCACTCTCATATGGCGGCAGTTGCTCAAGAGCCTGGCTCGGACCCTGCGTTTCGGACAGGCCATGGGTTTCAGAAAACCCAACGACCACGTCAACGCCCTGTCGTTGCAACTCGCGGGCTGCATGAAGCATTTGATGGGTTTTCCCAACTCCAGGGGCCGCACCAAGATAGATCTTGAGGTCGCCACGGCCTTTTGGTTTCTCGACGCCCTTGTAAGCTTCAGCCAACGGGAAACTCCGTTCTTGCATACGGGAGTGCGAAATTTTCTCACACACTTCTTATAGCTACTCCCACGATGCCGTAAAATTACCGTAAAAAATCGCCCAGAAACGTCCTAATTTTACCCGAGATGTGATTTCCTTACGCCGTCTGAAGCAAATCTGGTCGAGAGCAGGGCTTGCAGGTGACACAATTAACAGGAGCCGTCATAGGTTGTGTGTTTGCAAAAATGATACTTGAAAAGTTCGGGCGACCCTGATGATTGCTCTGTTTAATGTCCTCCCGGTTATACAGATACTTGGGTTCCTGCTGATTCTTCTCAGTTTTCTGATGACCTTGCCGGTGAACCTTCTGATGTTTGGGGACACACCGGATTGGCTGGCGTTCGTGAAATCCGCGAGCATCTGCTTTGGTGTTGGCTTGGTGTGCTTTTTCAGCACAGGTCGGAAGCGCCATGCGCTGAAACAACGGCAGATGTTTATCCTCACTGTGTCCGCCTGGGTAGTTATTCCCTTGTTCTCAAGCCTTCCATTGTTGCTGAGCGATCTCAAACTGAGCGTTACCGACGCCTTTTTCGAGAGTATTTCCGGCGTGACAACCACGGGCTCAACCGTCATGAGCGGTCTGGATAATTTGCCCGGTGACATTCTGCTTTGGCGGTCCATCATGCAGTGGATGGGCGGCATCGGCATTATCGGGATGGCAGTGGCGATCCTGCCATTTCTCAGAATCGGTGGCATGCGATTGTTCGCCACGGAGTCG
>JAWWAM010000069.1:0-9646 GCA_033721715.1 Marinobacter sp. | reverse complement strand
GTGCCGATAGCAACAGACGATGCCGCTCAGGTTTTAAGTCGACCCAGCTCGGAGTCCAGGGCCTGCACCTGCTCATCCAGCGTGCGCCCGCTACCACTGACCCTTTGCGCCAGAGCTCTCAGATCATTGGCAGCGTCACCTATGCGGGTGAGGTTCTGGTTAATTTCCTCACTGACGGAACTCTGCTCTTCCGCTGCGGTAGCCACGTGGGTAACGTGCTCGACGATGGTTGCAATGCGCTCCACCACAGAAGCCAGGGAATGGTCTGCCTCACGGGTACCGTCAACGGCTTGTGTAGCCCGGTCGACCCCACTCTGGATAACGGTGACAGCGCCGCTCACATCACTTTGCAGGCCATCAATCATCTGACTGATCTCGTCGGTCGATTCACGGGTGCGCGAGGCGAGGGTTCTTACCTCATCCGCCACAACTGCAAACCCGCGGCCCTGCTCCCCTGCCCGGGCAGCCTCTATAGCCGCGTTCAGGGCCAACAGGTTGGTCTGCTCCGCAATACCCCGGATAACCTCAAGAATCCGGTTTATGTCCTCGCTGCGGGTGGCAACATGGCTGATGGCGGTGCTGGCCTCGTCCATATCCCCCGCGAGTGCGCTGACCCCTTCCAGGGCTGAGGTCAGCGTGTCCTGGGTAAAGCGCACGCCGTCCTGGGCCATTTGCGCATTTTCCGCCGCTTCACCGGCAAATCCGGCCACCTCGCCAGCCGCCGCCGACATCTCGTTCATGGCCGTCACGACACTTTCGATATCCTGATGTTGGCGATCAGTCTGCTCATCGGTTTCACCGGCAATCACACCCACATCAGCAGCCTGCTGTCGCACCTTCCCGTTAACCTCTTTCAGGTCGTTGATCATCTCCCGAAGCCGGCCAAGGAAGCGGTTAAATCCGCCAGCAAGTTCAATCAACTCTGCATGGGTATCAATATCCAGCTCGCGGGTCAGGTCCCCCTCGGCACTGGCCAGGTTCTTCATGCGATCGCGGATCTCATTGAGCGGCCTGGTGACCGAACGCACAAGGACAACCAGAACCAGAATGGCGATAATGGACACCAGTATGCCCACCATCGTCTGGCGCCCTGCAGTGGCCGCTACTTCACTGGAGAGCAGCCCAGTAATCTCGGCGACATCCGCCAGGGCGGTTTCCCGGGGCAGCTCGATCAGCAGTGACCACTCGGTGTCGGGCAGGGCGATGTCGATGGGGTAGGACACCGCCAGCGTTTCCCCGTCATCGTAAGTGCCGTCACCTCGATGCAACTCGGTGTATTCGTCTGCCTGTTGCGGCAATGCCTCGGAGAGTGGTCGGCCCAGATGTTCGCCGTAGTGGCTGGAGGCCGCGATCAGGCCCTTGTTACTGAGCAGGGTAACCCGGGACTCACCATTGTAGAGTTCACGACTGACATTCTGGACGGTTTTCTGAAGCGTGGACAGGTTGATATCAACCCCCGTGACACCTGCGAATTCACCGCCCTTGAGGATAGGCATTACCAGGCTGGTCATCAGCTCGGAATAGCCCTCCTCGATCTCATATTCGTAAGGCTCCATGATGCAGGGCTTTCTGGCATCCCTGGAGCACAGGTACCATTCCGCCTCGCGAATTCCGAACTCGTTGCGCGCATCCAGGTATTTCGTCGCAGGGTCTTCGGTGCGACTGAACTTCACATCCCCTTCGGGCGTGCGATAGTAATAGATCTCCAGAGTGCCCTCATCACTGCTGTGATCTTCCACGCCACCGGTAAAATAACGGTCCTGGCCATCATAGGCATCGGGCTCGAACTGGGCGTATATAGAGCTCAGACTGCGCTGCTCCTCCAGTATCGCGCCGATGGTTTCCTGAAGGTCAATACGGCTGATGCGCCCGGAGCTGTCGGCCTGGATGTTCCGGCTGACCACGTTGCGAACCACTTCCGGCGTCCGGTAGGCTGTGGCGAACATGCCACTGACCAGCTCGCCGTACTTGCCGGCCGTTGCACTCAGGCGCTCGACGGCCATACCTTGAACAGTTTCACGGGTTTCAGAGGTGATTCTCTGCTCCATCTGTCCCAGGGAGAGTTGTGCTGTTACCACGATACTGATTCCCATAACCAGTAGCAGGGTGATCACAAGGGCATAGAGTTTGAATCGAAGTGACAGCTTTTTCATTGGTACAACAACCTGTTTTGATGAGGAGTCACCATTGGCCTATTTAACCCTGTTCCTGACGGCCCTGGCCGCCGCCACCCTACTGCCGGCATACTCGGAAATACTGCTCGGCGGTATGGTTGCACAAGGGTATTCGCTCTGGTGGATCTGGTTCTGGGCCACAGCGGGCAATACCGCAGGCTCGGTGATTAATGGGGTTATCGGCAGGCAAGTGGATCGCTTTAAGCATAAACGCTGGTTTCCAATGACAGAAAGCCAGCTTGAAAAAGCACGCAAGCAGTTCAACCGCTACGGGCAATGGTCATTGCTTATGGGCTGGTTGCCGATCGGTGGCGACGCACTTACCCTGGTGGGGGGCATCATGCGCGTACCCTGGCTCAACTTTGTGGTGCTTGTGGGTGCTGGCAAGGGGATCCGCTATGCCTTGGTGATATGGCTTGTACTGGAGGCGTCCGGGGTCCCCGGGTCGCCATAAAGATATTCACGCAGCAGGTCTTCACCATTAAATTCGGCGTTGAGCACCGCTATGAAGGTGTAGACACCTATCAGCTTGCGATTGAGAAAAACAAACTCTTTGGGCGGAACCTTGAAGTAACGGTTGATGGCGGATTTTGCCGCCTGGCGGGCAACCCGCGAGGGCAAATCACTTTGTTTCCAGCGGTACTGGCCCGTATCGTTTACCGCGTAATCCGGCCAACTGCTGTGGTCCCGCGACAGGGGCTCAAGCACCGACATGCAGACCGAGCCGAACTTTTCCAACACGTCCACGGGCCACTCCCGACTCATGAAACGGAGCTTTACACCACCATCAATCACCGCATCCAGATCCCCCTCGTAGGATGCCCTGATCATCTGGATAACCGGGTCAAGAAACTTCGCCGAATACGACTGAACCGCGCCAAAATCCAGCAATACGATCTGGTCGTGCTCACTGTCGGCCCCATTCTCACCAGCGATGCGAATGCGATAGTTGCCGAAATTGGGGTCTGTCTGAATTTCTCCCCAGACGAACAGCTCTCTGAAAAACAGCTCCAGGGCAGCCCGGCCAAGCTCGCTGCGACGCTCAAGGGGCAACTCCCTGACGGCAACCGAACTGACGGAATGGCCCTGCTCATAGGTAGACGCAATCACATGGGCAGTACAATATTCTTCCAGCACGCGAGGCACCACGAATCGGGGGTCGTCCAGTAACATTTGCCGGAATTTCTCCGTGGTGCGGGCTTCAAGGCGGTAGTCCACCTCCCGATGCATCATGTCCCGCACTTCTTCCAGCCAGTCATCAAACTCGGGACCAAAGGACACCAGGCGCGCAACCCTTAGTAATTGAGCAACCGAATTCAGATCACTGTCAACGGCTTCATCAACGCCGGGGTACTGAACTTTCAGCACCAGTTCAAGGCCGTCACTTCGCCGGCGAGCGCGATGAACCTGGCCCAGCGACGCGGCGCCGATCGGGTCCGGGTCCACTTCCAGTTCCGCCAGTCGCTCAGCACCCAACTCGTCCTTCAGCACACGTTCGATCGAGGCCCACTCAAGCCAAGTTGTCTGATCCTCCAGGGTATGGAGCGCTTCTGTCACCTCCTCCGGCAGGAAGTGTTCACCATACAACGCCATCACCTGACCGATCTTGACCACGCTACCTTTCAGCTTGCCGAGTTCGTCCACCAGAAATTCGGCCTGGCTGGACAGCATCTTGCGATGCCTGGCATCCCGTTTGTCCTTGCTGCCAAACCAGTTGGTGGCCATATGGGACGCCATGCGTGTACCGGCAAACAGCCCGGCCCTTGTAAGGGTAAGCCGGCGCTCGAAGCTTCCGGTCTTGATACGTGCAACAGAGTTGTTCCTGGATCTGGATGCCATCAAAAACCTGCCCGGTTCAGTAAGTGTCGGCGTTAACAGCCTTTGAAATCATTATACGGATACCTCGTCGCTCAAACCTAACCGACGTGCCACGGACATCATGACAGTGAGGCCAATGCAAATACCCTTGCTCCTGTTTACTCATGAGACACGCCAGCGGTTTACGTTTTTACACAGATACCGCGTCTAAAGGCGTTTAGTATGAGCGCACGGGCTACAGGTATAACGCTGACGAACAAAACAACAACAGAACATCAAAATGACACAGGCCACCAGCAGAACATCAGACACCAAGCTGTCGCAATTCCGGGTAAAAGGCGAAATCCCGGTCCCCTTGCTGATCGGACGCCTGACACTCGCGGCGGTGCCGATACTTTTATTGTTTGCCTGGCGCTCTCTCGATCGCGGCCTGACAGGTTCCGCCACCGTTCTGATCATTTTCGCCGCCCTGCTCAGCCTCAATGGCATTATCTATCTTGCAAGCCGCAACTGCACCCTTCAACGCCGTGGATTTATTACGGTTATTACAGTGTTGTTTACCTACCTGGCTGTGAATGCGGTTGAGGATGGCTCTGCCATCATCTGGTTGTTTGCTTATCCGCCGATCATTTTTTACATCAGCGAGGCAAGAGTGGGCGTCATTGCCTGCGCCGGCGGCCTCACAGCGGTAACCCTTCTGTTCAGTCCGCTGGGAGATATGGCATTCAATTCCCCCTACAGCACCAGCTTTCGCCTGACCATGCTGGCAGCGCTGGTTTTCGAAATGTCGACCTGCTACGTGCTGGACCAGAGCCGGCGTCGCAGCAAGCTGGGATTGCTGAAACTGGCAGCGGAATTCGAGTACGCAGCCAAGCACGATGCCCTGACCGGGCTGGCTAACCGGCGCGAAGCCCATGAGCAACTGGAGGCCGAATACCAGCGCTATCTTCGCAACGGGCGTCCGTTTTCAGTCATGTTGATGGACATCGATCTGTTCAAGTCAGTGAATGACAATTATGGTCATCACGTGGGCGACCAAACCATCATCATGGTAGCCCATACGCTGCAGGAACAAAGCAGAAAGGTGGATACCCTCTCGCGCTGGGGGGGCGAGGAATATCTGGCGCTTTTGCCGGAAACAGATACGGCTGATGCCATCCAGACGGCCCATAGAATACGCCAGAAAATTGCCTCCACCCCGGTAAACGCCGGTGGCCATAGCATCAACGCCACCATAAGCATTGGCGTGGCGAGCATTCAGGGTTCAGAGTCTATTGATCGCCTCCTGCAACGGGCCGATGAAGCCCTATATCGCGCAAAAACCCTGGGCCGCAATCAGGTTTGTGATTTCGGGGGACACTAGGAAATCCGTCGGATGTCGCCTTGGGCCAGGTTTGCTGCAAGCTCGCCAGACAGAATGCTGGTAACGTCACTGACCTCCACACCCGGTACGAAATCGCTGACCTGGCACATTGCCAGGCCGGCGTAGCCGCATGGATTAATGCGACGAAACGGCTCCATATCCATGGACACGTTCAGCGCCAGGCCATGGAAGGAACAGCCCCGCTTCACTCGCAGGCCAAGGGAGGCAATCTTGGCCTCGTCAACGTAGACACCCGGCGCATCAGGCCGTGGTGAGGCAGTAATCCCGAAGTCCGCAAGGGTCCGGACGATGGACTGCTCGATAACGTCCACCAGTGAACGGACACCCAGCTTGTGCCTGGTCAGGTCGATCATCAGATAAACCACCAGTTGCCCGGGGCCGTGATAAGTTACCTGGCCGCCACGATCAACCTGGATGACCGGAATGTCACCAGGCGCGAGAATGTGCTCGGCCTTTCCCGCCTGCCCCTGGGTGTAAACCCGCGGATGCTCCAGCAGCCAGATTTCATCCGGCGTCGACGTATCGCGGGAGGCGGTAAAGGATTTCATCGCCTCCCAGGTTTCAAGGTAGGGCTGCTCTCCCAGTGTACGAACAATCAGCTCGTCCATCTGGTCACAGCACCATGTGGACCCGGCCACTGGCCTTCAGCTCTTCAAACAGGGCTTTAAGCTGGGGCTCGCCTGTGGCGACTATGGTCAGATTGACCGACGAGAAACGCCCGCCGCTGCTCTCCCTGACAAACACATCTTTTTCAGAAAGCCCTGGTGCGTGCTGCTCAACCACCTCCACCACGAACTCCACAAAGTCCGGGGCGGAATCCCCGATGACTTTGATCACATAGTCACAGGGGAATTCAATCTTGGGTGCCTTTGGTTCATTCATCACGGATTACTCCCGGGCGCACCGGCCCTTACTCAAACAACTGCATGAAGAATAGCTTGATAGCATCCCAGATGCGCTTGAAGAAGCCACCTTCGGGCACATCACTGAGGGCAAGTACCGGCTGGTCAACCACCACTTCGTCGTTCAGTTTCACCGTCACCCGTCCGAGTTCGTCCCCTTTGGACACAGGCGCCCTGATCACAGAATCCATTTCGACGGTGGACTCCAGGGAATCACGTGAGCCCCGGGGGATCGTTACGTGAATATCCTCCATGAGCCCAACAGAGAGACTGTCGCTCTCGCCACCCCAGACCTTCGCTTCCAACAGCTCCTGGCCATTACGGAACAGACGCTCTGTCTGGTAGTAGCGGAAGCCATAGTTGAGCATTTTCTGGACTTCCTGAGCTCGGGCGGCCGTGCTGGGAGTGCCCATTACCACGGCAATCATGCGGGTATCGTTGCGCTTGGCTGACGCCACCAGGCAGTAGCCCGCCTCTTCTGTGTGGCCGGTTTTCAGGCCGTCGACACTGTCATCACGCCACAACAGACTGTTGCGGTTGGGCTGACGGATATTATTGAAGGTGAAATGTTTCTGCGCGTACAACGGATAGTTTTCGGGGTAATCATTAATGATCGCCTTCGCCAGCAGGGCCAGATCATAGGCGGTCGAAAAATGGTCCGGTGACGGTAACCCGGTGGCATTGGCGAAACTGGATTCGTTCATACCGAGTATCTGCGCCTGCTGATTCATGATATCAACGAACGCACTTTCACTGCCGGCGATGAACTCCGCCAGAGCGACGGACGCGTCGTTACCCGACTGGATAATGACACCCTTCAGAAGATCCTCGACGGACACCTGGGTACCTTCCTGCACGAAGGTACGGGAGCCTTCGGTCCGCCAGGCGTTGACACTGATAGGTACCATGTCGCCCATGGCAATCCGCCCCTCGTCCAGCTCCCGCTCGACGATATAGGCTGTCATCATCTTGGTCAGGCTCGCCGGAGGCAGACGTTCGTGGCTGTTTTCCTCCATGATGATGCGCCCTGACAGCGGATCCATCAGTATATAGGAGCTCGCGCCGATCTGAGGCGGTGAAGGAATCAGCACAGACTGTGCCGCAGCCGGCATTGCCGTCAGCAGGGCCAATATGAGAACTGCGGTACAGGCGCGGAATACGTTATTTATTGCCATGGGTCCATTCAATATCTAGTGGGTGACTGGTTCAGTGACTATCGGTCAGCAATATTGACTGACCGAATCCTTGGTTTTCAAGCCGACTCTGGGCTTGCAGGGCTTCCTCTTCATCGCTGAAGGGCCCGGCCTGTACTCGGTGAAAAAGGCCTGAAGCTGTTTTCACTTCCCGCACTCTCATCGGGTCGCTGACAGCCTCACGGGCGCGTTTGAGCAGTACCTCGGCTGGACTGCGTTGGCTGAATGAGCCCAACTGGACGAACAGTGCCTTACTGTCGCCTCCAGAATCCGCCAGGCGCTCTGCCGGAACCGGGGCCTGTCCGTCAGGAAATGGTTTTCCCGCCAGGGTCATGGAGCCATCCCGGTTAACAGTAATGGCTGCCACTTCGACTCTCGCCGTACCCTTGCCCTGATAACCAAGCTTCTTGGCGGCAGCGTAGGAAAGATCAATCAGTCGATCCCCATGGAATGGCCCGCGATCATTTACCCTCACAATCACAGAACGGCCGTTATCAAGGTTGGTAACGCGGGCATACCCCGGAATCCTGAGGCTCTTGTGGGCAGCCGTCATTTCATACATGTCAAAAACCTCTCCATTGGAGGTTTTATGGCCATGGAATTTCTCGCCATACCAACTGGCCGTGCCGCGCTGGACATACCCGTCATTACTCTGAAGGACTGAATATTCCTTGCCCCAAACGTTGTACGGAGACTTGTTACCAGCCCCACGAGGCTCCTCAAAACGGGGTGTTGCGTCCTGCAGACCGGAGGCATCAAAATTGCCGTCCGGAGCCCTGTCCTGAGACAGCGTGTATCTGGAAGAATGATCCGGTGCGGGCGATGAAGCACATCCCGCCAGAAGCAGCGCTCCTGCAACAACCAAGAAAAAATAGCGTGTAATCACGAGTTATTGCTCACCCCGTTTTGTTTTTCTGGCAGCCTGGCCTGTTCGCGCAGCGCCTCAGCCAGTTGATATACAGCCATGGCATAGAGATGACTGTGATTGTAGCGGGTTATCACATAAAAGTTATGGTATGTCAGCCATAACTCAGGTCCATCCGCGCCGGCGAGACGGATTGCCCGGGCTTTGGCGTCGCCCGCCACATCGGCGTCGGGCTTCAGGCCGGCCTGCCGGTAATCATTGACTGTCAGGCCCGGCTTGAGTTCCCTGGTCAGCAACGTCGAACCTTCAGGGAGGCTGTCCCGCACCTTCTCGGCGACTGGCCCACCCTCTTTCCAGTGATGGGCCCGAAAGTAATTGGCTACACTACCGATAGCGTCCAGCGGATTGTCCAGTATGTCGACCACGCCATCGCCGTCAAAATCGATGGCGTAATGCCTGTAGCTACTGGAGATGAACTGACCGTACCCCATTGCTCCCGCGTAGGAACCGGTCAGTTCTTCCGGATCAAAACCCTGCTCGCGGGTCATCAGCAGGTATTGCGCAAGTTCGCTGCGAAAGAATCGACTCCGCGGGGGATAATCGAATGCCAGCGTGGCGAGTGCGTCGAGCACCCTGTGCTTGCCCTTGTAAGTGCCATACCAGGTTTCCACACCAATAATGGCGGCAATGACAGAGGCCGGCACTCCATACTCGTCTTCAGCCCGCTCGAACGCTTCCCTGTATTGCCTTAAAAATTCAACACCCTGATCAATCCTTTCCTGGCGGATAAAAATCTTGCGGTATTGATGCCATTCCAGCGTTTTTTCCGCCGGCCGGCTGATGGCCTCCAGTATCGAATCCTTGCGCTCGGCCGTGGCCAGTAACGCTTCCACCCGGCTGGCCGGAAAGCCGTAACGCTCTGCCATCTCGCGAATGAAGGTCTGTCCTTCAGGTGTCTTGTCGTACTGGGCCGAGGCCAGAGCTGGGGAGAGCAAAAGAGCAACGGCGACCAGTCCGTTACGGGCACGGTTTATGACTGCGTTCATGGAACTCCCTGCGAGAATGAGGCTGCCAAGATTACCATGACCACCTGTGAAGCAACCATTACCCGGCGTCCATGCTGACATGGGCAACATCAGGCACTGATCATACGCCGGTGAGTCTGGATAGACATCAGCACCCCGAAGGCCGCCATAAGCGTAACACTGGACGTTCCACCATAGCTGACAAGAGGTAACGGAACCCCGACCACCGGGAGCAGCCCGCTGACCATCCCCACATTGACAAACACATAGATGAAAAATGTCATG
>JAWWAM010000068.1:0-9807 GCA_033721715.1 Marinobacter sp. | reverse complement strand
CACGGCGATGGTAAACCCCACCTGGAGCAAGACCAAATAGGAATCCTATGGCGCGGCCCGCGCTGGATTCGGGTAGGTCGCTTGAGGCCTGTGGCGACGCAGGCCCTAGATGAATGACTGTCCCAGACAGAACCCGGCTTACCGGCGAGCTCATTTTTTCTTTTCCGCTTTATGTGACATCTCTCATTCTCACCGGCGTCCTTATATAGCCAAAAAATCTTAGAGCTCACTTGTCATCTTCAGTTCTGTCTGCAGGTGCTTGATTTTTGGGTTTTTCTTTTCCGTAATCTTCGGCCTGACGCCAATCTTGTCCTGTAACCTCTTGTCATAAAAGGAACTTTCCCAGGTGTGGTGCCGTTCGCGGCGCTTGCATTGTGTATTGCGTGTTTCTATAGTGTGCACAAGTGGGAAAAAGTGGTTTCTAGTGGTTATTTGTGGTTTCTGAACCCCGGAATTGGTGCGAATGAGCAATTTTCTTGGCAGTCATGCCATCAATATGGATGCGAAGGGTCGCCTTGCGATCCCCGCCAGAGTGCGTGAAGAGCTCGCGCACGCCTGCGGTGGGCGCATCGTATTGACGGCCAATGCCGATGAGGAGCGCTGCCTGTTGGTGTATCCGGAGCCGCAGTGGGAGGCCCTGAGGCCACAGATTGAAGCACTTCCCAACATGAATAAGGCAGCTCGTAGGCTGCAGCGCCTGTTACTGGGGCATGCCACACCATTGGAGCTGGACTCCGCAGGTCGAATCCTGGTGCCGCCCACGTTGCGCAGCTATGCGCGCCTCGAGAAAAAGCTGATGTTGATAGGTCAGGGCAAGAAGCTCGAGCTCTGGAGCGAAGAGCGCTGGTTCGCATGGCTGGACGAGTCGTCGGACGAAGAAGAAATGCCGCCGGAAATGGAGGCATTGTCGCTATGAGCGCCGGCCGCCGTCAGGAGCCGGTCGGGGAGTACCGGCATCGCTCCGTGCTCCTGGACTCTGCGGTCGATTTGCTGGTTAACGATCCGGAGGGTGTTTATATCGATGGCACCTTCGGCCGCGGGGGGCATAGTCGTCTTATTCTCGGCCAGCTGGGGTCTGGCGGCAAGCTGCTTGGTATCGACAAGGATCCGCAGGCCATTCAGGTGGCCCGCGAGCTGGCAGATGAAGATTCGCGTTTCCAGCCCTATCACGGCTCGTTCGCCGAACTGGGAGCGGCTGCTGATGCTCAGGGGTGGACGAAGGTTAATGGCGTATTACTGGATCTTGGTGTTTCATCCCCGCAACTGGATGACGCCACCCGGGGGTTCAGTTTCATGCGGGATGGTCCGCTGGATATGAGAATGGATCCGGGCCAGGCGCCGAGTGCAGCGCAGTGGTTGGCCGAAGCGGATGAAAAAGACATCGCATACGTGATCTGGCGATACGGTGAGGAAAGGTTCTCCCGCCGTATCGCCCGTCTCATTGTGGAGCGCCGTAAAGAGGCGCCACTTGAGACCACGCATCAGCTGGCATCACTGGTCAGCGAGGCGGTGCCGAAAAAAGAGAAGCACAAGCATCCGGCTACCCGGACATTTCAGGCCATCCGGATTTTTATCAACCGGGAACTGGAAGACCTCGAGAAGGGGCTCAGTGCTGCCGTTGAAAAGCTGGTTCCCGGCGGAAGGCTGGTGGTGATCAGTTTTCACTCGTTGGAAGACCGATTGGTCAAGCGCTTCATGCGTGACCTGGCTCGCGGTCCGAGACTGCCAAAAGGCGTGCCGGTAACTGCTGAGCAGGAAGCGTCGGCATTCCGGCTGATTGGTAAGGCGAACAAGGCGGATTCGGAAGAAGTCAGTGACAACGTTCGTGCGAGAAGCGCGGTTATGCGTGTTCTCGAACGGATACCGGAATAACACAAGCAACACCACAATTAGGGAGCGCGTGAAAATGGGCGCGGTAGCCATAGAAAGGCCGACAAAAACAGCACGACTCAACAAACAGCGGGTCAGGGATGGTGTGGCTACGGCGGTCAGGCTGTCGCAGCAGGTATTCACCGCACTCCAACAAAGGCGTGTGCTGATATCCATCGGGCTGGTGATGCTTCTGGTGATTTCGTCACTGGGTGTGGTCGTCAGTGCCCATGAGAACAGGGAGCTGTTCAATACCCTGTCGCAGCTGCAGGAGCAGCGGGATAACTACCAGCGCGAGTGGAGCCAGTTGCTGCTGGAGCAAAGTGCATTGAGCGCACACGGACGGGTGGAGCAGTTGGCGTCCGATCGTTTTGACATGGTTGTGCCGGGGAAGCAGGACATCGTTCTGGTGCCATTGATAGCGCCTCTCGTTGGGGCGCGATAAACGACTATAACAAACCGTAAGGTGAAGGCATTGTCCGATCAGGGAAAGACAGCATCATGGGGCCAGCGACTGGCTGCCGGGCTTGGAGCCTGGCGGTATGGCACTGTGTTGGGTGTATTTCTTCTGGTTGTGAGCGCCCTTGCGTGGCGCCTGGTTGATCTGCACGTCGTGGATAACGAGTTCCTGCGAAAGCAGGGCGACGTGAGGACCATACGGGTCGAAAGTATCGATGCCCACCGGGGGGTTGTAACGGATCGCCACGGCGAGTCGTTGGCGGTCAGCACACCGGTTCAGACTATCTGGGCGAACCCGTCGGAGATCGATCCGGAGGAGCCCGCACTGACGAACGTCGCGCGATTGCTCGGTATCAATGAAGCCAGACTTCGGGAGCGGCTTCGGACGTATGCAGCACGGGAGTTTGTTTACCTGCGACGTAAACTTCAGCCAGAGATCGCAAGGCAGGTACTTGCCATGGGGATTCCCGGGTTGTATAGCCGCCAGGAATACCGTCGCTATTACCCCGCCGGAGAGGTGACTTCCCATGTGGTGGGCTTCACGAATATCGATGAAAGCGGCCAGGAAGGTATAGAGCTGGCCTACAACGAGTGGCTGAGCGGTGAGAGCGGCCGAAAGCGGGTGCTGAAGGACAATCGCGGCCGTGTCATCAAGGATCTGACGTTGATTCGTGATGCCAAGCCCGGGCGAAATCTTGAGCTCAGTATCGATTTGCGATTGCAATACCTGGCTTACCGGGAACTCAAGGCTGTGGTGGGTGCTCATGGCGCGCGTGGCGGAACACTGGTGATGCTGGATGTGGACACCGGTGAAGTTCTGGCGATGGTTAATCAAGGGTCTTACAACCCTAATGACCGCTCCCAGCTTAGCCCCGACCGTTTGCGGAACAAGGCGATAACCGACCTGTTTGAACCCGGGTCCACCATGAAACCGGTGTCCATGGCTGCTGCCCTGGAATCGGGAAAATTCAAGGCATCCAGCACAATTGACACAGCGCCGGGGTTTCGGCGTTTTGGTCGTTTTACGATCCGCGATAACCGGAATTATGGTGTGATCAGTCTGACAGATGTGATTGCGAAATCCAGCAATGTCGGTATCAGCAAGATTGCCACTGAACTGGGCGGCGACGCCATCCGGGACCTTTACGCTCGCCTCGGGCTGGGCCAGCCCACAGGGATCGGGTTTCCTGGGGAGGCAGTTGGCGTGCTACCGGCCCCACCAAAGTGGCGGCCCGTTGAAGAGGCAACCCTCTCTTACGGCTATGGCATGAGCGTCAACGCCCTTCAGTTGGCTCAGGCCTATATGGTGTTGGCCAACGGGGGCATCCGCTATCCGTTAAGTCTTCTGAAAGCTGAAGAGCGCCCTGTCGGGGAACGAGTTCTTTCTGAAGAAGTCTCATTTCAGGTCAGGGAGATGTTGCGGGAAGTGGTGGAAAACGGTACCGGGAAACGCGCTCAGCCAGGTTTCTATTCCGCTGGCGGAAAAACCGGAACCGTTCACCTGGTGGGCAAGGGCGGATATGAAGACAGCCAGTACAAGGCCATATTTGCAGGTATGGCTCCGATCGACAATCCAAGAATTGTCACAGTGGTGGCGGTGGATGCGCCCCAGTCCGGAGAATATTACGGTGGCGAAGTCGCTGCGCCGGTATTCGCCCGGGTTATGGGTGACGCGTTACGGCTGCTGAACGTAAAGCCGGAACTGGAGCTGGGCAAGGCGCAAGAGCCGCGCCAGGCTTCCGGGGAGCGGGGTTAGGGTTATGTGTATTACATCACTCAGCACATTGTTGCAGGGAATCGCGCCGGTGCCATCGGTGTTTGATGTCACAATTCACGGCCTGAAAACCGACAGTCGGGAAGTCAGGCCCGGCGATGCTTTTGTTGCGCTGGCCGGAGCCCGAACGCCTGCGGACTACTATATTGAACATGCCATCCGCGCGGGTGCTACCGTGATCCTGCTGGAAGTAACGCAAGCGGACGAGTGCCACGAGCATGAAGGTGCGCTGATTGTTCCGGTGACGGAATTGCGAGCCCGCCTGGGGAAGATCGCAGACCGGTTCTTCGAGCACCCTTCCCAGCGATTGCGCCTGATCGGTGTGACTGGCACCAATGGCAAAACCTCCGTGAGTCATTACATCGCCACTCTGTTGCAGGAAACCGGCACCCCCTGTGGCGTTATAGGTACTGTTGGTTACGGCATGCCCGGTGCACTGCAGCAGGGCTCCCATACGACACCGGATGTTGTTGAGATAAACCACGTCCTGTCGCGGATTCTTGCCCAGGGTGGGCGTGCAGCGGCGATGGAAGTGTCGTCCCATGCTCTTGATCAAGGCCGTATCGACAACCTGACCATGACCGGGGCGGTCTTTACCAACCTTACCAGGGATCACCTCGACTACCACGGGTCCATGGAGGCCTACGGTGCTGCCAAGGCCCGCCTCTTTGACCGGGAAGAGTTGCACTTCGCCGTGGTCAATTTTGATGACCCGTTCGGTAGGCAGCTTTATGAACAGCTTGAGGGTAAGTGTGACCGCGTCCGTTACAGTCTGCACGAGGCCCAGACCGAGCTCTGGATGACAGAGTTCTCGCCCTTGATCGATGGTTTTACTGCAAGCGTTGATGGGCTCTGGGGGCGGTTTGAAATTTCCGCTCCGGTACTGGGTAGCTTTAATGTCAGCAATATTCTCGCCGCGATGGCGGCGGTTCTCAGTCTGGGCGTACCTGTAGAAAGGGTTCAGCGCGCCGCTGAGGGGTTATCGCCACCCCCCGGGCGATTGGAGCCATTCGCCGGTGGTAACGGCGTTCGTGTGGTGGTGGACTATGCCCATACACCGGATGCCCTCAACAGCGCACTTGCAGCCTTGCGTCCCCACGTCAGTGGGCGGTTGTTCTGTGTTTTTGGCTGCGGCGGAGACCGCGATACCGGCAAGCGTCCCGAGATGGCCCGGGAAGCGGAAAAAGCAGCAGACGTGGTGATCGTGACGGATGACAACCCCCGCAGCGAGAACCCGGATACCATAACCAACGAGATAGTGGCCGGTTTCAGCCGCCCGGAACAGGTGGCAGTTATCCACGACCGCGCCGAAGCCATTCGACAGGCCATTAACCTGGCGGTGGCGGGCGATATTGTTCTGATAGCGGGTAAGGGGCATGAGGCCTGGCAGGAAATGGCGGGCCAGCGTATTCCCTTCAGCGATGCCGAGCAGGTTCGGCACGCCCTGGCGCTGAACGGGGGTGTCGCATGATGCAGGCGTTTGCTTTGACCGATGCCCTGGCCTGGCTTGGTGGCACCACTGCTGCAGACAGCCTGGAAGGGCTGGTGTTCGGTGGTGTCTCGACAGACACGCGCAAAATTGCAACGGGAGACCTGTTTGTAGCGCTGCGCGGTGAGAATTTTGACGGGCATGACTACCTCGCGGTGGCCGAGAAGGCAGGCGCCGTAGCTGCGGTGGTGGAGCAGGTTGATCCGGATCTGGCCCTTCCACAGATCCTGGTGGCAGACACAGTAGAAGCACTGGCAAAACTGGCCGCGGGTAACCGTAACGCCAGTCGGGCCCGGTTTGTGGCCATCACCGGTAGCAGTGGCAAAACCACGGTGCGGGAAATGGTAGCTGCCATTCTTTCCCGCGTTGGCAATACCCTGGCTACCGAAGGCAACCTCAACAACCACATCGGCGTCCCCCTGACCCTGTTCCGGTTGGCGCCTGAACATGAGTACGGTGCCATTGAGCTGGGTGCCAGCGGGCTGAACGAAATTTCCCACACCGTCAACATCGTACGCCCGGATGTATCCATACTGACCAACGCGGGGCAGGCCCACCTGGAGGGTTTTGGCGGCTACGACAATATCGTGCTTGCCAAGGGTGAAATTATCGACGGCGTCTCAGAATCCGGCCTGGTTGTGCTTAACCGGGATGACCCTGCATTCGATAAATGGAAACGGCGAGCCGGTGAGCGACGGATTGTTGGTGTCAGCAGGCAGGCCAGCGCCGGAGGGGACTACTTTTCCGAAAGTATCCGTGATGACGAAACTTCCCTGGTCTTCCGCGCCTGTGGTCCGGAGGGTTGGACTTGTGATGTAAGCCTCCCATTGCACGGTGAGCACAACATTACCAACGCACTGCTGGCGATTGCGGCCACACGCGAGCTGGGCGCCAGTGATGAGGCTGTTCAGCTGGGGCTGGCGTCAGTGCAGGCGGTCAAGGGGCGACTGCAGATTCTTGAGCTGTCGCCCCGCTTAACCGTCATCGATGACAGCTATAACGCCAATCCGGCCTCGATTAAGGCGGCACTAGGCGTGTTGGCTGCGCGTCCAGCCAGCCGCGTTGCGGTTCTGGGAGCCATGGCGGAACTGGGGCCTGACAGTCTCGCGCTGCATCGGGAGGTTGGTGAGTTTGCCAGGGCCATGGGTATCGAACGCCTGCTTGTCGTGGGCGCTGGTTGTCAAGGATATGTTGACGGGTTCGGGGATGCCGCCGAGGTGTGTACCACCCATGAGGACGCGGTGCGTCGTCTGTTTGAGGGGCCTGCCGATTCGCAGACGGTACTGGTCAAGGGTTCTCGCAGTTCCGCCATGGATCGTGTGGTGGAGGGAATAAAAGAAAAGGTGGGTAACACATGCTGCTCTGGCTGACAGAGGCTCTTTCACAATATTTTTCCGCGCTGACGGTTTTCCAGTACCTGACCGTCCGGGGCATTTTCGGTGTGCTGACGGCATTGCTGATTTCCTTGCTCATTGGGCCGTTCATGATTCGCAAGCTGAGCCAGTACCAAATAGGTCAGGCGGTACGTGATGACGGACCACAGACGCATCTGAGTAAAGCCGGGACCCCGACCATGGGTGGGGCTTTGATCCTGGTGGCTGTAGGGGTCAGCTCTTTGCTCTGGGCTGACCTGAGCAACCGGTATGTCTGGGTCGCGATTCTGGTAACCCTGTTCTTCGGGGCGATAGGCTGGGTGGATGATTATCGCAAGGTGGTGGAACGCAACCCCCGTGGTTTGCCGGCCCGCTGGAAGTATTTCTGGCAGTCGGTGATTGGCGCTACGGCGGCAATTGCGCTGTTCATGAGTTCCTCGCTGCCCCAGGAAACGTCGCTCTATGTGCCGTTCCTGAAGAATGTGTCGCTGACCCTGGGGCCGGTGCTGTTCATTCTGCTGAGTTATTTCGTGATCGTCGGTAGCAGTAACGCGGTGAATCTCACCGACGGCCTTGATGGCCTCGCGATTATGCCGACGGTTATGGTAGCGGCGGCTCTGGGTATCTTTGCCTATGTTTCAGGCCATGCCCAGTTTGCGGATTATCTGCTGATCCCCCACCTGCCGGGGACCGGCGAACTGATTGTTTTCTGCGGAGCCCTGGTGGGCGCCGGGCTGGGTTTCCTGTGGTTCAACACCTATCCGGCCCAGGTTTTCATGGGCGATGTGGGAGCCCTGGCCCTGGGTGCTGCCCTGGGCGTAGTGGCGGTTATTGTGAGGCAGGAGATTGTGCTTTTCATTATGGGCGGTGTGTTCGTGATGGAAACCATCTCTGTGATTTTGCAGGTGGCGTCTTTCCGGCTGACCGGCAGGCGGATATTCCGCATGGCGCCCCTTCATCATCATTTCGAATTGAAAGGCTGGCCTGAGCCGCGGGTTATCGTGCGCTTCTGGGTCGTTACCGTTGTACTTGTACTGGTTGGCCTGGCCAGCCTGAAGCTGAGATAGGGAAGCAGAACCCAATGGGTGTCATCGTATCGGATCGTCGTACGCTGGTGGTAGGGCTCGGTAAAACCGGGCTCTCCTGCGTGCGCTATCTGTGCGAAAAAGGCCGCGACGTTGCCGTGGCCGACAGCCGCACGGCGCCGCCCGGCCTTGAGGAACTCTCGGCCGGTTGGCCCGAGCTGCCCGTGTATCTGGGTGACTTTGATCCGGAAGTGTTCGCCGGTTTCAATGAGCTGGTGGTCAGCCCCGGTATCAGCATCGCCGAGCCCGCTATTCGCCATGCCGCAGAACAGGGCGCAACCATCCGTGGTGATATCGACCTTTTCGCCGAGGCAGCGGACGCGCCGATTGTTGCCATTACCGGCTCCAATGGCAAAACCACTGTGACGACGCTGGTGGGGGAAATGGCCCGTGCAGCCGGTCGCCAGGTTGAGGTGGGTGGCAACATCGGCACCCCTGCGTTGGATCTTCTTGGTCGGGGGGCCGATCTTTACGTGCTGGAGTTATCCAGTTTCCAGTTGGAGACCACACGTGAACTCAACGCTCTGGCAGCGACAGTTCTCAATGTCAGTGATGACCACATGGATCGCTACCCGACAAAAATGGCCTATTTCCAGGCCAAGCAGCGGATTTTTAACGGCTGCAAGAATGCGGTGGTGAACCTCGACGATGCCTTGAGCACGCCGATGGCGCGGGACAGTCTTCGGTTCCTGTGTTTCGGTTTCCACCGGGTCAATCCCGACACCTTCAGTACCCGGGAGGACGACGAGGGAACCTGGATCACCTTCGGTTTCGATAACCTGTTGCTGGCCAGTGAGCTGGGCTTGATGGGCAGTCACAACATCAGCAATGTGATGGCAGCTCTCGCTCTGGGGCACGCCGCAGGGTTGCCGATGGATGTAATGCTGGAGACCGTCCGGAACTTCAGGGGGTTGCCGCACCGCTGCGAGTTCATCCGGCGGGTTGGTGAGGTGGATTACATCAACGATTCGAAGGGCACCAATGTCGGAGCTACTGTTGCAGCGATCGAAAGCCTGTCGCCAGCGAACGGAAAAGTGGTTCTTATTGCCGGTGGCGAGGGTAAAGGGGCCGACTTTTCGCCACTGGCGGAGCCGGTCGCGACACACTGCAGAGTGGCAGTGTTGATGGGTGCCGATGCACAGCTGATGGCGTCTGCCCTTGGTAGTCAGACCCAGATTGTAATGGCAGCCACTATGGAGGATGCCGTTCGCAAGGCCGCTGGTCTGGCAGAACCCGGAGACCGGGTCCTGTTGTCGCCGGCCTGCGCCAGTTTCGACATGTTTCGCGATTACAACGATCGCGGAGACAGTTTCCGGAAACAGGTGGAGGGGCTGTGATGCACGCAAGTCTGTCTCTTCCGAATCGTCAAGGCCTCTTCCGCGACCTGCGCCCGCTGCCGCTGCTGGTTATCAGTGCTGCTGCGCTGCTGGTGATGGGGATTGTGATGATCTCATCCGCGTCAATGGATATGGCAGCGGAAACCATGGGCAATAGTTACCACTACGTGATCCGGCAGCTTATCTTTGCCGGCATTGGGTGTGTGTTCGCCCTGATTGCGGTAAACGTGCCGATCTCCTGGTGGGAGCGCAGTGGCTGGCTGCTGCTGGCAATCGGGCTGTTGTCATTGCTGTTGGTGTTGACTCCATTGGGTCGCACGGTGAACGGCTCTACACGCTGGATTTCTTTCGGTTTCTTCAATGTGCAGGTGTCCGAGATCGCAAAGTTGTGTCTTATCGCTTACCTGGCGGGATACGTGGT
>JAWWAM010000067.1:0-9975 GCA_033721715.1 Marinobacter sp. | reverse complement strand
GATAACGGTGGCGAAAACCGGCCGTTTGATGGAAATATCCGAGAGGATCATGGATCAGCTCTCCCGGGAAGTGGCAAACTGGTTGTCCGGAATCGCCTTGTCGTCGTCCACCACATCAATACGATTGCCACTGCTGAGGCGATCCTGACCGGTAATTATTACCCTGTCCTCACGGGAGAGGCCTTCGGCCACCTCCACCCAGCCGGGAGATCTGGAGCCCAACGATACAGAGACTCGCCGGGCAACACCGTCCTCTGCAACGAAGACATACTTGTCCGCACCGCGAATCATCACCGCCTGTTCGGGGATAATCAGTGCTTCCCGCTCCCGCAGTGTCAGGTTGGCCGACATGAACTGGCCCGGCCGCAACTTACCATCTGGGTTATCGATGACTGCCCTTACCGGCAAGGTACGGCTGAGTTCGTTGACCCGCGTGCCGAGTTCCACAAGTTGGCCCTGAAAACCGTCCTCGGGATAGGCCGGCGAACTTCCACGAACCATCTGACCGATCTGGATCTGGCCCAGAAAGCGCTCGGGAATGGAAAAGCCCAGCTCCATCCGGTCCGTTGAATCGAGCGTGGTTACCGACGTTCCGGCACTGAGATAGGTGCCAAGGCTGATATCGCTTAGGCCGATCACGCCCTCGAAAGGCGCTTCAATCCGGTGATTATCCAGGCGTGTCCGCGCCGATTCGCGCTGGGCCTCTGCCACATCCATGGCGGTGCGAAGCTCATCCACCTGGGACCGGGAAATGCTGTTGTTGGTCTGCAGTCGTTGTGCGCGCTCAAACTGGCGACGGGCATCTGCCAACGTGGCTTCTGCCACCTGCAAATCAGCCCTGGCCTGGCGATCGTCCAGACGCAGCAGCAACTGCCCGCGGCTGACCCGCTTTCCGCTGTCCAGATTCATTTCTACCACGCGGCCACTGACTTCGGTGGTCAGTTCCACCTGGTCGAGCGCCCGCAGGTTGCCCACGGCATTTACTGAATCCCGAACCACCTCCATGCTCGGGCTGAACGCATTCACCTTGCTGGCCGGGCGCTCTGTTTGCGCAGTCTCCGACTCTTCCTGGGCAAAATACTGCCAGGAGAAAGCACCTCCAGTGGCCAGTGCTACCAGTACCAGGGCGATCAGCCATTGCTTTATCATAATCGTCTCATTCAGTTTGTTGTGACTTCCTGCTGATCACCAGCACAATTTCACCCACTTCGATTCCCCACTTACTCATCGTGGTCTGGTTAATCAATGTGTCCGGCGTAATCAGGTACATCCAGTCATCCATGCGGACATCAATGGTGTCGTCACCGTAGGCCACCCGCAGGACATAGTTCATGTTGATGGCATTCCCCTGCCATCGCAGGGTGCCTGGTTCCACCACATCACCGGCCTCCGCATGCAGGGCACCATTGTCTGGTGTCAGCGTCCAGACACGGGTTTGCACCTCGCCATCGTCGAAACGGAAAACCTCATCCAGGGTGCCCACCCCCTCGCTGTCCCAGCTGGCCCAAATATCGGCATCAAAAGTGCGAATGACTTCGCCAGAGTAATTCTTGACCACACCCCGCGCGGTAAGTTCGCCGGTGAAGAATTCCTGCGGCGTCAATACCGGCTTGCGGTCGCTGTAGTCTTCCAGCGACGGTCCGGCGCAGCCCACAAGCAGGGCTGTGGATAACAATAACCACAGACAGGGGCGCAAACCAGTGATGAGCTTCATTGCGGATGGACTTTGCATGACTTTTACACTCTTGGGCGGTTCGGAATTGATATCGGGCTTCACAAATACGCCAGCGGCCCCGTTATCGATCATTACCGCACCTGCCCTGACCCGTTTCGTCATTTCAGCCAATTGTCCGTTCTGACATTGCCGATAGCGATTTCCGTCAATGGCAGGCCGCCGGCAATGCCGTAAAACATCAGGCAATGGAAGGCCGCCGGCCTTCGCCCACTCTGCAAACAGAATCACAGAGGTTATTGCCATGCCGGTTTACAAGGCGCCCCTGCGCGACATGAAATTCCTGCTCAACGAGGTGTTCGACTACCCAGGACATTACACCCGGCTCCAGAGCGGCGAGAACGCCACTCCCGATATCGTTGACGCCATACTCAACGAGTGCGGCCGGTTTTGTGAAGAGGTACTGAGCCCGCTTTACCAGAGTGGTGACGAGGAAGGCTGCAGGCTGGAAAATGGCGAAGTAACCACTCCGAAAGGCTATCCCGAGGCCTATCAACAATACGCTATGGGTGGATGGCAGGGCCTCTCTGCACCGGAGGAGTACGGGGGCCAGGGCCTCCCTGCCTCCATGGGGCTGCTGAAACAGGAAATGATGGGGACCGCCAACTGGCCGTTCTCCATGTACCCCGGCCTGTCAATGGGCGCCATGAACACTATCTTCCTGCACGGCAGTGAAGAACAGAAACAGGCCTACCTGACACCTCTCACCGAAGGACGCTGGGGCGGCACCATGTGCCTCACCGAACCCCAGTGTGGTACCGACCTGGGACAGGTCAAGGCCAAAGCAGAGCCTCAGGCAGACGGCAGCTACAAGCTCTCCGGTACCAAGATTTTCATTTCCTCCGGTGATCATGACCTCACCGAGAACATTGTCCATATTGTGCTCGCCCGTTTGCCGGATGCCCCCAAGGGTACCCGCGGTATCAGTCTGTTTATCGTGCCCAAATTCCTGCCGGACGGTAACGGCGGCATTGGCGACCGCAACGGTGTGACCTGCGGCAGCCTGGAAAAGAAGATGGGCATCAAGGCCTCTGCCACCTGTGTAATGAACTTCGATGATGCCACCGGCTTTCTGATAGGCCCGGAAAATGAAGGGCTGAACTGCATGTTCACCTTTATGAACACCGCCCGTATCGGCACCGCCATTCAGGGGGTCGGGCCTGCGGAGCTGTCTTACCAGTGGGCACTGGACTACGCCAAAGAGCGTCGCTCCATGCGGGCGCTTTCGGGCAAGAAAGAACCAGACCAGGCAGCAGACGCACTGATTCACCATGCCGACGTTCGCCGTATGTTGCTGACCCAGAAAGCCGTTGCCGAGGGGGGCCGCGCAATGCTGTACTACGCCGCCCGCCTGGCGGACCATATGGTGGAAGGCCACACCACCGGCGATGAGAAAAAGGCCGACGCCTACGACGACAAGCTGGGCTTCCTGACCCCGATATTGAAAGGTTTCCTGACCGAACTGGGTAACGAGGCAGCCAACCTTGGTGTCCAGGTATTCGGTGGCCACGGCTACATCCGGGAACACGGCATGGAGCAGATTGTCCGGGATACCCGCATAGCCACGCTCTATGAAGGCACCACCGGCATCCAGGCACTGGATCTATTAGGCCGCAAGGTGTTGCTGATGACCCAGGGCGGGGCGGTCAGGGAGTTCACCCTCCGGGTGGCCAACTTTGCCCGCAAGAACCTGACCGACAAACGGGTCCGTCCCTTTTCGGTAGAGTTGCTCAAACTCACGGCGCAGTGGAATCTGCTGACGGTTCGCCTGATGCTGGCGGCCCGCAAAGATCGGGACATGGTCAGTTCGGCTGCCAATGACTTCCTCATGTACAGCGGTTACGTCACGATGGCGTACATGTGGCTGCGCATGGCCGCCGTTGCCTCCGACAAGCTCGACAAGGGCGGGGCGGACTCCGAAGACTTCTACCGGGCCAAGTTGGCGACGGCTGAATTCTACTACGAGCGCCTTCTGCCAAGAGCCCAGGCCCATGCCACCAGCATGCTCAGCCCCAGCAAGAACCTGATGCAGCTTGAGGCAGACAGTATGAGTTTTATCGATTAAGTCTACACCAGCTGGTTTTGCCCGCCGGGCGGTTGAAATTCCTATGACCGCCCCCAATTCTTCAGTGCCCGCCACTCGCGCGGAATTCCATACCAGATCAACTTGTTATTTTTTGCCTCGGGAAACCCGATACGGGCTCCCCTGTGCGATTGAGAAATAGGGAGGTTTGACCATGGAGACTCGTACTGACGACCTGTACCCCACACGGCTTGAGCGGCCTACGGCAAGTTTCAAGCGCCTGGACCCGGTAGTGCACAGCACTGGCAAAGAGCGGAAAGATGGCCCCCTGAGCGAAACGGAACTGGCTCAATACGAACGGGATGGCTTTCTGGTATTCAATAATTTTCTCGATACCACAACCGTTCAGCGATTCCGGGAAGACTTGCGTGCCTATGAGAATGACGAAGCCATTCTGCAATCCGAGGGCACCATCACGGAGCCGGGCAAGCAGGAAATACGTTCCGTTTTCGGTATTCACGAGCTGTCGGACCGCTTTGACCGGCTGACACGTGACCCTCATATTCTGGGCATGGTGCACCAGCTGCTGGGCAGTGATGCCTACATTCACCAGTCGCGTATCAACTTCAAGCCGGGATTCCACGGCAAGGGCTTTGACTGGCACTCGGATTTTGAAACCTGGCACGCAGAAGATGGCATGCCGCGCATGCGGTCAGTCAGTTTTTCGATCGCACTGACTGACAACACGCCGTTCAATGGGCCCTTGATGCTCGTGCCGGGCTCTCACAGGACCTTTATTCCCTGTGTGGGTCGCACGCCCGAAGACAACTATCAGTCATCCCTGAAAAAGCAGGAGCTGGGTGTGCCGGCGGACCAGGATCTCAACCGCATGATCGATGAACATGGTATCCAGGCGCCCACGGGCCCTGCCGGTTCACTGATTATTTTCGAGTGCAACACCCTGCACGCCTCCAACGCCAATATGTCCCCCTGGCCACGCAGCAACCTGTTCTTCGTCTATAACAGTGTCGAAAACCAGCTGGTGCAGCCATTCTGCGGCAACAAACCCCGGCCTGAATTCCTGGGTAACCGGACTCGCACTGATTCTCTTCAGGCTGTGGATACCCCGGATCAGCGCAGAACCGGTTGACTTTACTAGCGCCTATAAACTGCAAGGGGAGCCGTATCGCTCCCCTCGCAGTTTTGTATCAGGCAGAGCAGCGCCCTGCTCGCGGACACTACCCAGGCTGCTAGAAAGTGACCGTAGCCGCCAGCCAGAGCCTGCGCCCGGGTTCGCTGTTGGCGTATACATTGCCGTAGCTGCCACCATTGTCATAGGCGCGGTAGTCGATGAAGTCCTTGTCGAGCAGGTTGTAAACGGTGGCACTCAGGCCGAGATTGTCCGTTGCCTGGTAGGTCCCTCCAAGGTGAACCAGAGTAAAATTCTCGAAATCCCCAAGGTCATCGTAGGAAGGAGCGCCCCGCACGCGCTGCCGGTTACGATAACGCTCACTTTCGTACTGGGCCCTGACCCAGGCGGACCATCGGGCAGATGGTGACCAGCGCAGCGAGGCATTGGCCATGTGTTCAGGAGTGTCGGTTAACGGCTCTCCCTCGTTTTCACCGGACTTCTGCTCGCTGTCAGTGAAGGTGTAGTTCATGCCCAGGCGCCAGGTATCTGCCAGGGGGAACGAGGCCGAAAGTTCCATACCACGGGTGACTGCTTCTTCGATATTGAGGTCCTGTCCGAAAACATCGGCCAGAGGCCAGGTGCCCCTGTTAACACAACCCGGCCTGTTCGGGTCATCGGCATAGCTGCAGTTGAGAAGATCGGGGCCTTCAGCAATCTTGTCGGTGAACTCATTATAGAAAACGGTGGCCCCAATACTGAAGCCACCGGGCTGGTCGTAGCTGATTCCCAGTTCGCTGGAGGTGGATTTTTCCGGTTCCAGGTCAGGGTTGCCAAACAGCGGAATCGTACCCTGGCCGGTAAACCCGACAATACCGTCTGCCAGCTGCTCCAGGCCAGGAGTTCTGTAACCCCGGCTGATACCGCCCTTGATGGTTGTTTCTCCGGTAGCATTCCACACCAGATAGGCGCGGGGGCTGAACTGCCCTCCGAATGCATCGTGGTGGTCATAGCGACCACCGAGTGTCAGTGCCAGGTCGTCCCTCAGGAACCATTCATCCTCGGCAAACAGGGCCTGGGTCTTTTGCTGGAAATCGCCTTCCGCGACGCCATCGGTCATACGGGCATCCCACCACTGGCCACCCACAGTAACGACATGGGTGTCCAGCGGCATAACAAACTTGCTGTCGACTATACGGTTTTCAGCTGTCAGTTCCCTGGGTGAACCAGGCGCCTTCCCGGGTACGCCGTCGGGGAGTACCCGGCCCCGGGTTTCGGTAAGGTTCCTCATAACGCTGGTTTCCAGGGTACCTGCAGAAAACCGGCCGGTGTGTCCGACGGCGAACTGATCCCGGTCGAACTCCAGCTCCGGCCCATACCCGCGAACGCCCAGCGTGCCGAGCTGGCCCTCCGAGTTATCATAATCCTGACGGCTACTGTCGATATCCAGCCAGAGATCGTTGGCGTCGTTCGGAGTCACCGTTACCCGTCCGCCCACGGTGTATCTTTCCGCTTCCACCGGGCTGGGGCCACGGGTGCTGACGTCAACGGGATCACCATCAATGTCGACGAATTCCAGTTCGGATTGATCCCTCTCGAACCATCGTCCCCGTAATTGCAGGCCGATCAGGTTATCCACAAGCGCGCCTGTGGTATAGGCCGAATAGGCACGGCTGTCACCAAACTCCTGATCTTCGTTCAGGGTGGTTTCTGCCGTCAGGGACATTGATCTTTCCGGGCTGACCTTATGGGTGATGATGTTGATAACACCACCCATGGCATCAGAACCGTAGAGCGTAGACATGGGCCCGCGAATTACCTCAACACGCTTGATCGCTGCAGGCGGGGGCAGGAAGCTGGTTGCGGTTTCACCAAACCCGTTGGGCGTGACACTACCGGCGGTGTTTTGCCGGCGCCCATCGATGAGGATCAGAGTGTAGGCTGCCGGCATTCCACGCATGCGGATATCAAATCCGCCGGTTTTCCCAGCCGAACCGCTGACGTCAACACCTTCAACATCGTCAAGTATATCGGTCAGGGTAAAGGCCTGTTGGCTACGAATTTCATCGCCAGAGATGACACTGATACTGGCAGGAGCATCCGTGCGGTCCTGTTCAAACCCGGAGGCGGTTACCACCAGTTCTCCCAGTTCGGTGGGTTGCGCCTGCAGCGACGGACTAAAAAACACAGCAGTTGTCACCGCGCCGAACAGGGCCCTTGGGTATCCCATATCATCATTCCTTTCAGCTGAATGTCAGAGAGGAATGGATGATATTACTTCTCATTAACAAATAACAATTGCAATCAACAACAAAAGGCCAGAAATCGGCATGCCGACTCTTTTACCTTGTGATAGATGCTGGCTTACAAGCCGTATTTGGTTTCAATGGCTTCGAACATCCCCGAGTCATGGACCTTTTTAAGCCCGGCGTTGAGCTTTTCAACGGTGTCATCCGGTGTATCGGGATTTATCGCGAGGAAAAGCTCCATATCGTTAAAGGAATAGACCGGTTCCAATCCTTCTACATCTTGCTGCGAAGCAAAATAAGGCCCTGCAAGGCGATCTGCTATCCACAGGTCAATCTGGCCCAGTTCCAGACGTTTGGGGTTCAGGTCATCGCTATCCAGCGCCGACACCTCGTAGCCACGTTCAAGCAGGTATTCAGTCATAACATCATTGCGGTAGCCACCAAACCTTAGCCCCTTCGTATCTTCAAGGCGGTCAATCTGGAGATCTGTACCCGCGGGGGCAAAAATCGTCCACAGGTTCCGGGTCAGTGGGCCAACCCACTTGAAGCGGGACGCACGGGACTCGGTGTAGGTGGTGCAGAAAATACCGTGATTGCGTTTGTTGAGGGCCCGGTTGTAGCCGTAATCCCAGTTTCGCAGCTTGATCACATAATCAAGATCGGTGTTGTTGAGAATCGCTTTGACCATCTCGGTGCACAAACCATCGATGTTCGCGCCGTTATGCTCGAACGCCCGTCCTGTGGCACTCATGTTGTACGGGGGAAAGTTCTCGGTATACAGATACAGTTTGTCAGAAGCCTGGGCAGTGGAAATGCTAGCGGTCAGGGTCAGGACAGCAAGTAACAGAGGTGGCAGATGCCGCACGGTTTTTCTCCTTGGTATGCTTAGTCGCCATGGCGATGGCGTCCCTTTCTTTGAGGGCGAAGTCTACCTCAGGTATCGACGGTAATTGACACCAAAAATGTGTGTTTTCGTAAGGAAATGAACGCTATACCATTCGCTCAGTCGACCACGGCTCGGGCCCCGGCAAGCCAAAATAGTCACCTTGGGAAAAGTCGATTCCCAACTCGCAAACCCGCTCCTGAACGGCTGGGTTGTGGACAAACTCAGCCACAGTGCGGATGTTCAGACTACGGGCAAACTGGACAATGCCACTGGTTACCAGAAAGGCTGTGTGATCCTCGTGCAGATTGCGGATGAGGCTGCCATCGATTTTTATATAATCGACGTTCAGGCTCAGCAGGTGGGCAAAGTTCGAGTAGCCGGTGCCAAAATCATCAATAGCAATCTGACAGCCGAAAGGCTTTACCTGTTCTATAAAGCGATGGATTTCATCATAATTGGTAATACCGTCGGATTCCAGAATCTCGAATATCACCCTGTTCCCGATGTCATAACGATCCAGAGCATCCATAATTCTGTTCACTGTTTCAGAATCGGCAATGTCGCCGTACGAGAGATTGATGGAAAACTCCTCCTCCCGATCTGAAAAACCGGCAAAACACTTCTCGATCATCAATACCGTGATTCTGCGATTGAGGCGCAAGCGGTCGGCAATTTTCACGAACTGGCTGGCGCTGATCACGCGTCCGTCCGTTTCTACCATCCGAACCAGACATTCGTATTTGGTAACACGGTGCTGCCTGTTATCGTGAATAGGCTGAAACCAGGGCACCAGACGGTCGTCGTCAATCGCCGCTTTCAGCCGGTTGGCCCAGTAGAGGTTGGCTTCGTAGTTCTCTTCAATTCCCACAGACGGATCGTATAGCAGGTGATGGCGGTTCTGCTCCCTCGCCTGCAGCACCGCCACCTTGGCCTGACTGACCAGTTGGTCGGCGGAATCCCCGGTTTTGCGGCCTTTTCGCGTTGCCATTCCAACGCTGACATCCATCGTCAGGGGCTGGTACTGCCAATAAATCCGTTCCCCGTTGACCAGGTGACGCAGCTGCACAGCCAGATCCTGGATGCCCTCCTCCTCAAGCAACGGCGCAAGGATTGCAAACTCATCACCTGGCAACCGGTAGACTTTCAACAACCCTCCGGCCTGGTCCCGGTTGAAGGCAGTCAACCGAGTGGCGATCACCAGCAATACGTGGTCACCACAGATATTGCCAAAGAGGCTGTTGATTTCGTTGAAACGGTCCAGATTGATGATCAACAACGAGGCATCATCACGGGTCTGCAATTCCCGTAACAGGCGGACCCGATTGGGCAATCCGGTAAGCTCGTCGGTGTAGGAGGCCTGCAGTTCCCGGATCAGCTGAATGATCCGGTACAACAGATAAAGGCTCAAAAGCATCATTGCAGAAACCGTCCCCAGGAGAATCCTCCGGTTGGTCTTCTCCATGGGCCGCAGTACCGCATTGATTTCATCCACCGGTACGCCTGCACCGTAGACCATACCGCCGGCGGTGGCGGCATAATACAGTTCGTAATCGTTACCACGTACGGTGAGAGTGCGCTTGGTAAGGGCACCGGAGGCTGAGTCGATATTCCCGGCCAGCTCAAGCGCCAGAACCGCATCAATCAGAGCCTGTTCTTCGGGGGTATCCTCACCCCTGCTGAGGCTGGACAGATTACGGTTGTTGCGATCGTTCAGGAAAGTGAAACTGTGCTCGGTAACGCTGATGCGACTGACAACGTCAATGATCTGGTCCGCTGTCCAGGCAGTTGTTGCCATACCCAGCAGGTTGTTCCGCAGGTCGTACATCGGGGTTGCCAACGTCAGGACCGCGCGTTCGGTGTTGAAGTCGTAATAGACCGGGGACCAGTAAACTTCACCGACGCTCTCGGGGCCGGGCGCCCATCCAGGGCCGAGTGTGTGGCCGAACCAGGGTGCGT
>JAWWAM010000066.1:0-10090 GCA_033721715.1 Marinobacter sp. | reverse complement strand
GCTGCCACATCGAGCAGATCCAGCTCCGGGGACACCTTCACCACATGCCCACGGGCGTAATAAACCTGCAGGTCATGCCAGTTGATCCGGGAGGTCTCCAGATTGAGTTTTGCCTTGATGTCATCGGGGGACTGGTGGGAAGAAGACATGGTCAGCTCTTGGCAACTCCTGTTTTCATTCGGCTTTGAAACGCGCTTCTGCAATGCTTCAGCTTACCTCAAATCCGAAGATGGAGCACCTGTTGCAAGGGGGTCCGACCCACCAGGGCCAGAACCCCTGCAACAGTTCAGGCTGACTTCTCAGGCCGACTTCAACATCTCCCGCACCACATAGTGCAGGATGCCGCCATGGCGGTAATACACTGCTTCATTGGCAGTGTCGATCCGCGATAGCAGTTCACAGGTTTCTGTGTTGCCATCCGGGTAGGTGACCGTCATCTCCAGCTTTTGGCCCGGCTTGATGTCACCGGAAAGACCGTTGATGCTGATCGTCTCCGCACCGGTCAGCTTCAGGGTCTTGCGATCCACCCCTTCCCGGAACTGCAGCGGCATAACACCCATGCCGATCAGGTTGGAGCGGTGGATGCGCTCGTAGGACTCGGCAACGACCGCCTTCACACCCAGTAAACGGGTGCCCTTGGCTGCCCAGTCGCGGCTGGAGCCGGTACCGTATTCCTTACCAGCGATGACAACCAGCGGGGTGCCCTCTTCCTGGTATTTCATTGCCGCATCGTAGATGGGCATCTGCTCGCCAGTGGGGATGTGTTTGGTAAAACCACCTTCCACACCATCGAGCATCTCGTTCCTGATACGAACGTTGGCAAAGGTGCCACGCATCATTACTTCGTGGTTGCCACGGCGGGAACCATAGGAGTTGAAGTCTTTCGGCTCGACACCGTGCTCCTGCAGGTATTTGCCCGCGGGGCTGTCAGCCTTGAAGGACCCGGCAGGGGAAATATGGTCCGTGGTGACCGAGTCCCCGAGCAGCGCAAGGATGTTCGCATCACGGATATCCTCAATCGCATCCGGCTCTTCTTTCAGGCCCTGGAAAAAAGGCGGGTGCTGGATGTAGGTGGACTTGTCGGACCAGTCGTACACCTTGCTTTCCGGAACCTTGAGGGCTTTCCAGGTGGCGTCGCCGTCGAAAACTTCCGCGTATTCCTTGTGGAACATCTCGGTTTTGACCTTCTCCACCGCCTCGGCGATCTCCTGCTGGCTCGGCCACAGGTCTTTCAGGAACACCGGGTTGCCATCGCTGTCCTCACCCAGTGGATCCTTAAAAAGATCCAGGCGCACGTTCCCGGCCAGCGCATAGGCTACTACCAGCGGCGGTGAGGCCAGCCAGTTGGTTTTCACCAGTGGATGCACACGGCCTTCGAAGTTGCGGTTGCCGGACAACACCGAAGCAACGGTAAGGTTACCGTCGTCAATCGCTTTTTCAACAGCTTCCGGCAGCGGGCCGGAGTTACCAATGCAGGTGGTGCAACCATAGCCCACCAGGTTAAATCCAAGCTCGTCCAGGTCATCCTGGAAACCACCCACCTTCAGGTAATCGGTCACCACCTTAGAGCCAGGGGCCAGCGAGGTCTTGACCCAGGGTTTGGTCTTCAGCCCCTTGGCCACGGCCTTCTGGGCGATCAGGCCTGCCGCCATCATCACGCTCGGGTTGGAGGTGTTGGTACAGGAGGTTATTGCCGCGATAACCACGGCGCCCGGGTCGAGGCGGCTCTTCTGCCCGTTCATTTCCAGCGGCTGGCTGGCATGGTGATGATAGCTGTCCTGAACGCCTACGGCAGTCTGTCCACCTTCGGACTCCAACTTGTCTTCGCGGGTGTCTGCCGGACCTTCCGCCGTTTCCATCAGCAGCTCGAACGACGCCTTCATGTTTTTCAGGGCCACGCGGTCCTGTGGGCGTTTGGGGCCAGCCAGGCTGGCCTCCACTTCGCCCATGTCCAGTTCCAGATTATCGGTGTAGACCGGTTCCTGGCCAGGTTGGCGCCACAGCCCCTGGGCTCTGGCATAAGCTTCCACCAGTTCAAGCTGGTCGTCTTCACGGCCGGTCAGTTTCATGTACTTGATGGTCTGCTCATCAACAGGGAAGAAGCCGCAGGTGGCACCGTACTCCGGCGCCATGTTGGCGATGGTGGCCCGGTCAGCTACGGGCATGTCTTTCAGGCCGTCACCGTAGAATTCCACGAACTTACCCACGACACCTTTCTTGCGCAGCATTTCAGTGACCGTGAGTACCAGGTCAGTGGCGGTGATACCTTCCCGCAGCTTGCCGGAAATCTTGAACCCGACCACTTCCGGAATCAGCATGGACACGGGCTGGCCAAGCATGGCCGCTTCCGCTTCTATACCACCGACACCCCAGCCCAGAATGCCCAGGCCGTTTATCATCGTGGTGTGTGAGTCGGTACCCACCAACGTATCCGGGTAGGCGATGGTCCTTCCGTCCTGGTCCTTGCTCCAGACCGTTTTGCCCAGATATTCCAGGTTGACCTGGTGACAGATGCCGGTGCCCGGGGGCACCACGCGGAAGTTATCGAAGGCCTGCTGGCCCCAGCGCAGGAACTCGTAACGCTCCTGATTCCGTTCCATCTCGATGGTGACGTTATCCTTGAACGCCGAGGCGTCACCAAACTTGTCCACCATCACCGAATGATCAATCACCAGATCCACAGGCGACAGCGGGTTGATCATCGCCGGGTCTTTGCCGGCCGCCTTGACCGCCTCGCGCATGGCCGCCAGATCCACCACACCGGGCACGCCCGTGAAGTCCTGCATCAACACACGGGCGGGACGAAACTGGATTTCGGTATCGGATTTGCGGTCTTTCATCCACTGAACCATGGCGTCGATATGCCCGCGGTCCACAGTGGTGTCATCCTCGTTGCGCAGCAGGTTCTCCAGCAGCACCTTCAGGGAAAACGGCAGCTTGTCTATGTTGCCGAGGGTATCCGCTGCCTTCGGCAGGCTGTAGTAGTGATAGGTTTTACCGCCAGCTTCAAGGCTGGAAAGGGTGTTGAGACTGTCTTTGCTCAGGCTTTGTTTCGACATCAGGTGCCTCCTTTTTCATTATCCGAAAATTCCGGAAGGCTTTGCGGGAGCCTTTGCATCAGTGCACTCTCTGACTGACGAATACACTGACTCAAAGACTCCTGCGATGGAAGTCACCTATAACTATTGCACTGATTGACCAGACTTCAACTGCGGTTCCGTGAATGTTCGGTATTGCGACGGTGAATACCGGAAAACAGTCAGGACGTCCTGTACCCCCTGACCAGGCCATTGACCTCATCAACCAGCGACTCAAGCTCCCCCGCCATGCCGCCTGCCTTGCCGACTTCCGAAACCACATCGTTACTCTGGCCGGCCATACGCTGGATATTGTCGTTGATATCGGAAGACACCGTAGCCTGCTGCTCGGAAGCAGCGGCAATCTGCTGATTCATCCCCCCGACTTCGCTGATTGCCTTCTCAATCAGCCCCAGGGCCTCTCCGGCCTTGTGAACAGCGCTGGTGGTCTCGCGAGAACGGGTCTGCCCGATCCCGATGGCAGCCAGACTACTTTCCGAAACTCCGGTCAGCTCTTCGATCGTGGCGCGGATATCGTTGGTAAATTCCTGTGTACGCCTGGACAGGGTACGCACCTCGTCTGCTACAACGGCAAAACCGCGACCGTGTTCTCCGGCCCGGGCTGCCTCAATGGCCGCGTTCAACGCCAGGAGGTTGGTCTGATCCGAGATATCGCTGATAGAACCGATTACCGACGCGATGGACTGGACCTTATCCACCAGTTCCTGAACCATACGGGCGGAATCCTCGAGAGCGCTGTTGGTGGACTCCGTGAGCTTTACGGCTTCGTTCACATTGCCGGTCCCCGCCGCCGACGCCTTTGAGGCCTGAGCGGCGGATTCAGAGGCGGACTGGGCATTGCGTGCCACCTCCTGGATCGTGGCTGCCATCTGGTTCATGGCGGCCGCAGCCTGGTCGGTCTGTTGTTGCTGTTCACTCACAATATCCGCAGAATGAACGCTGACCTGTTTCAGGCTGCGAGCGCTTTCACTCAGCCGGCCCGACACCTCCCGAACCATGGCAATCAACGCCTCAAACCTGGCCATCATGCCGTTGAACGAAACCGCTGTCATGTCGGTGCCGGCGTCTTCGATACGGCCCGTCAGGTCGTTGTGCGTATCGAAGTTCTGCACCACTTCAATAATTTGCAACGACTGCTTGCGTTCCTGAGCCATGCGAAAGGCAAAGAACACCAGAATACCCGCTTCAAACACCACAAATGCAGCATGGACGAAGGTGACTGACCAGCTCACCTTGTGGTTGAAAATTGTCACCGGTAAATCGGCAATACCGACTCCGGACATCTGCAGGCCTGTAAAAGCCAGATGGTGTCCCGCAATAACAGCGGCCGCTGTCACAACAGGCAGCCAGTCGCGATAGATAATCAGCAGGGCCATGGCGGCAAAGATGTGAAAGTGCATTTCAATGCGCCCCATCTGGGCCTGAATCATGATCGCCGAAAACACCATCAGGCCAGCTGCAAATACAACCGACAAAGCTCTGGTGCCCCGCAAAAGCCCGTAACTGACCCCTGTGATGGCGCCTGCCAGCAATGATGCGCCAATGGCGAATCCGAAGGTGTTGAACCCGATTGGAACCAGCAAGGCGACCACAGGAATGTGGGCGAGAAGAATAAACAGCATCTGCCTGTCCGTGCGCAGACGGTCTTCCGTGGCGAAGTGGGTGGCTTCAATCATTACCGGGTACCTCGGGCATGCCTACTAAAAGTAATTCCCGCATATGTACGGCACGCACCAGACCCGGGATCAGCCCGAAGTGTAAACAATCGTTACACTCCTGCCTCAGACTTGCCGATCCCCGTACAGCTGCGCATAGAGGCCCTGCCGGGCAATCAACTCGTCGTGGTGCCCTTCCTCGGTGATGTACCCGTCCTCGAAGACATACACCCGGTTTGCCTGTTTCACCGCGCTGAGCCGATGGGCGATGATCAGGGTGGTGCGTTGGCGCAAAAAATTCTCAAGGTCCTGATGTAACTGGAATTCAGTTTCGGCGTCCAGGGCCGAAGTCGCTTCGTCCAGAATGACCACGGAGGGATCGGACAATACCATCCGTGCAATGGCAAGGCGCTGACGCTGGCCGCCGGACAGGCGCACGCCCTGGCGCCCGATCATGGTATCCAGCTGGCGGGGCATTTCGGCTACAGTCTTGTCCAGCTGGGCGATGGCCAGGGCCTGCCACATCTCGGCGTCAGTCCTGTCTCGGCCAAGGGTCAGATTCTGTCGTACGGTATCGTTGAACAGGGCGGGGTGTTGCAGCACGGTGGCCACGTGCTCACGAAGACAGGGAAGGCCGATGCGCTGAACAGGAACGCCCCCAAGGAGCACCTCCCCCTGCTGCGGTGTATACATGCCCAGAATCACCTGTACCAGGGTGGACTTACCACCACCACTGGCCCCCACCACAGCAACTTTCTCACCCGGCTCCAGATGCAGGTTGATGCCCTTGAGAACGGCTTCCTCGCCATAGCTGAAGTGAATATTCTTCAGAGTGAGACCCACTGTGTGCCTGCCTTTGAAGGGATTCTCCAGCGCAGGGTATCGGGGCTCCTCTTCCAGCTCCAGCAATCGGTTGATACGTCCAAGCGCCGCATTGGCCGCAAACCAGGCGTACTGCATGTTCAGCATTTCCTGTACCGGCGTCAGCATGAACCAGAGATAGCCGAAGATGGCGAACATCATGCCAATGCTCAGGTCACTGAACAGCACCGTTACCATCGCCGCCGCACGGAAGGTGTCCACGCCGAACTGGAACAGGGCAAAACTGGCCCGGGTGGCGGCATCACTGCGCCACTCGAACTGGATGGCGTGATCGCGGACCGTTCGGGCACGACCGATCAACTGGTGGAGGTAATGTTGTTCCCGGTTGGCGGCACGGAGCTGATGAATGGCGTCCAGGGTTTCGGTCAGGTCACCCTGGAAATCCTCGTAAGCACTATTTTCCTGGCGTTTGAGTTCTTTCACCCGCTTGCCGATGAGCATGGTGGCAAAGATGACCAGAGGGTTGAACAGCAGGATAAGCAGACCCAACTGCCAGTGCACCCACATCAGCACGACCGCCGTTCCGGTAACGGTCAGGCTTGCCACCAGGAACCGGCTGATGGTGGAGCCCAGAAACTGGTCAATGGTGTCCAGGTCGGTGATGAAATGGCTGGTGATACCGCCGGAGCCACGGGTTTCGTATTCCGCCATAGCGACCCGCTGCAGCCGGCCCAGCAGGCGCGAGCGGATACGGAACACCACGTCCTTGGAGATCTTGGAGAACTCACGCGACTGGAGCACATTGAAGGTCAGCGACAGCAGCCTCAGCAGGAACGCTGTCACTACCATCAGGCCGATGTACACCACTGGCAGATGCCACGCCTCGGGCAGGACACTCTGCATGACAGGCAATACCGGCCCGGCCTCCTCCAGCAGCACTTCATCCACCAGTACGGGCAACAACAGCGGGATAGGCACGCTGACCGCCGTGGCCAGGATGGCCAGCAGATTGGCCCGCACCAGCCTTGGCTTGTGCTTGAGAGCGAGAGCCAGAATGCTCCGCCAGCCATACCGGGGGTCAGCCCGGCTTGCTGCCTCGTCACCCGCTGCATTCAGATCCGCTGCCTGTTCCAAAATGACTCCGTTAAATCTGTGTATATCGAGACTGATACGCAGTATCTCCAGGGACAGTCTACCGAAGCACACTGCCGTGGTGGACATAAGCGCCCGATATCCTGATAAATGCCGGCATTTGCGACACAGCCGTCTGGTGACATGAGCGGCCTTCTGCCATCATTGCCCCTTAATCCTCCGAGCCACCAGAACCAGGTCGACTGTGAAAAACGACTGTCATTACCACCCCGGCGAACCCGCAAAATGGCACTGCGGGGAATGCCAGATCCACTATTGCACCCGCTGCATGCCGGATGCCGACACCCGCAAACAACACGCCCTGTGCCCACATTGCAGCCGCGCCATGCGTTATCTGGGCGCCGCCACCGAGGTGGTGCCCTTCTGGAACCGGATTGGCGCTTTTTTCCGTTACCCGTTCCATACCGACCCGCTGATGGTGATTGCCATCTGCACGCTGGTGCCATTGCTGGTCAGCGGCAACCTCATCGGCCTGATTATCACTCTGGTTCTTGCCCTGGCCCTGTTGAAATACACCTACGCTGTGATCAGTCACACGGCTGAAGGCCACATGAAACCGCCACCTGTCGCCGTGGCTTTCAGTGGCAGTGGTTTCGATATCGTTATTCTGCAATTACTGGTATTCGCGCTGATGGGCGGGATGGTGACGGCTGCCGCCATGGTGGGCGGGCCGCTGCTGATGTTCCTGACGCTGGCATTCGTGATACTGGCACTGCCCGCCAGCATTATGGTGCTGGCCATGGAGCACTCGGTGATGGCTGCCGTCAATCCGATGAATCTTGCGGTGCTGATCTCGCGGATCGGCGCACCCTATTTCCTGCTCTACGGTTACCTGATTCTGCTCACGCTGGCTTCCGGCGCGGCCCAGGATTTCGCACTCACCCACTTCACTCCCGGTGTGGCGCGCACCCTGGCAGGCTTTCTCAACAGTACCTTTACCCTGATGCTGTTTCACATGCTCGGCTATCTGTTGTTCCAGTATCAGGAGGAACTCGGGTTTGCCAGTGACCTGCAAGAGGAAGACCAGGCCGGGGAGATGCAGAACCGGGACCGGACCCGGCGCTTTGATGCCGACATCGACATGAACCTGAAAGATGGCAACTACGATCGCGTCCAGTCCATGCTCAAAGAGGCGCTGAAGCGGGAGCCACAGAGCACTCTCAGGCTGGGGCAACTGCACCAGTTGCTGACTGCCCGCAACGATATCCCGGAACTGTACCGGTATCATCCCCGCTTGCTGAACATGCTGGTGGACAAGAACGACGGAGACGGTATCGCGGCGTTGCTGACGACCATTGAAAAGGCCGAACCGGGGTTCCGGCTCGACGATCCCGGGCTTTCAGTGCGCTGTGCCCGCAGCCTCTACCAGCGTGGGCATTACAAGCCGGCCCTGAAGCTTCTGCAGGACTTCCACAAGCGTTTCCCTGACAGTGACGAGCTGGCTCCGGCTTACCTGCTGGTGGCACAGGCCCTGGCAAACGGTATGGGACAGTGGGAAAAGGCCTCTGCGTTCCTGAATTTCATCAAGAAGCGGTGCCTGAATCACCCGCTGCACGAACAGATCGACGTTTATTTGCAGCAGGTTGAGAACCGTGAGCCGGTGAAAGGGCCCAGGGCTTCTTTTTCTACTCAGGAGTAGGCCGTATGCCGGGGAGCTGTTCCAGAACACGCTGTAAATACATCCGTGTACGCTCGGCTCCGCCATCCATGGCTCCGCACGGTTCTGGAACAGCTCCCCGGCACACGTCCACCCGACAAAGAGCTAGCCTTCCTGTAACAACTGCCTGTAATGGCGAGCCTTCGGGGTCATCTGGTGTTTCTCGAACTCGTCGACCAGCAATCGACACGCCTCCGTTGTCAAAAGCTCATCGCCGGTACTTCTGAGTCTCTCGAAGGCCTTTTCTGCGGCTTTAAGGTCGTGTTGTTTCAGGCTGGTGAATAGAACCCGATTATGGTCTTCGGCGCTCAGGGGCTGATGGCTTTCACCTTTGCCCAGATATTCCTGCCAGATTTCAATCATCTGTTCCGGCTGGCGGCGGCTGAGGGACTCGTTCATCAGTTCCCGTGCCCGCTTCCGGTATTCCGGCAGCTCGGGGCGTAACTTGGCCAACTGGTAAAGATGTTCCAGTAGAACGGTGCGATCAGGGTAATGCTCCCTCAGCGCCTCGAACTGGCGCCGTGCCAGGTCAAATTCCATTCTCCCCAGGCTGGCCATGGCCTGACTGTAACCGGTGGTGAAGCGCTCATCCTGCTCGTCTTCTTCCGGCTCGAAAAACTCCTCCTTCACCTGAAGCCAGCTCTTACCCAGCAACCAGACCATCCCAGCCCCTGCCGCCAGGCCGCCGGCGTGAGCCATGTAGGCGATACCGGTGGCCCCGGCGAACCAGTAATCATAGATTTCCTTGCCCAGCCAAACCGGCAGAACCGCCAGCGCCGGCGCGCGGAAATAGTTGAAATACACGCCGACAAAATAGAAAAAGCGGATCTTCTGCAACCCGTAAATGGCCACATACATCCCCATCAACCCGGATATGGAGCCGGACGCCCCCACCAGGGGTATGTGGCTGCCCATGGAGAAGGCAGTAAACACCACGCCCGAAATCGCGCCACATAGCAGGTAGGCCAGCAGGAATCGCCCCGGGCCAAGGGCCTTCTCAACGGTAAAGCCCAGCAGGAACAGGAACACAAGGTTGCCAATGATGTGCCCCCAGCCACCGTGGAGGAACTGGTAGGTAACAAGCGTGTAGAGGGAGAACTCAGCAGGCACCAGGCCCAACTGGTTGGCGCTGAGCTGGTCCATCAGCCGGTTCTGGATATCTCCCCGCTGCTCCATCCAGCGGCGGCGTTCCGCGGGCGCCAGCAGCAGATCCCGGTTTTCCAGCATGTACTGGTAGAATTCACGGTCTGAGAGCAGGCTGTACGTAACCCACAGGTCACCCCCCTCCTGGCGCAGCTGCTGGAAATTCTGCAACTCGTAAACCCGTTCTTCATCCCCCTCAAAGCGGATCTGGCGCTGCAGGTAGTCTTCATACACTGGTGCCTCAAGCGTCTGCAGGTCAGATTCCAGGTATTCCTCCACTGCCTGCTCGATCAAACGGCTGTCACCGCCCTGGTAGAACGTGAATACCAGCAAACAGGTCAGCATCAAACCGAGTGTCACCCAGGGTGGGCGCTTCCAGTTAACAGAGTTTTCTGCAGGGATGATCAGCATGGGTGGTCACAATTCATCATAATTTGTCCCGGGAGATGTGCTTTTTACCACAGCATGGCCAGTTTTTCGCGCTGTAATGGACCCTGTAGCGATTTACCGAAGCACTGGCAAAACAAACTGTGCGTGGCACCTCAATACACGCTACCCTGCGT
>JAWWAM010000065.1:0-10092 GCA_033721715.1 Marinobacter sp. | reverse complement strand
TTGGGATAAAGCGGGTTATTGAGCAGTGCTTTGCGGGCGATTTCGGGGCCGACCCCATCCTCGTCGATGGTTTTTATCTCTGAATCAACGGTGTCCAGGGTCAGGTCGGGGCTGTGGAGCAGGGGAACGTTGAGAATGCTGTTGGTGGAGCTGACGTTATCCAGGGCTGACAACTCATCCCGCAAAGAGGCGAGCAGGGCCAGCCCGTCGTCGCTGAACAGTTCCTCGTTGGGGGTAAACGTCACTACCAGGAAATCATCAGAGGTGGTGAACCGGCGGTTTACCTCACGGTACTGCTCCAGCGAACGATCATTTTCGAGCACCAGGGACTCGGCCGAAGCGTCCAGGCGGAACTGGTCGAGACGCAGGCTGGCAATAACCAGCAGCACACCGAACAGCAGAAGTATTACAAGAGGATGGGGGAAAATCAGCCGGTCATAGAACGTTCGAAGCCAGGACATCGAAAAGAGCACCCTTCACAATGGAAACGAGTGCAGAGTGTGCCACAAACTCTCAGTCGACGGTGACCCTGTTTGACGCTTCTTCCAGAGAATCGATCAGTTGTTTCAGGCGCTTACTCATATCGGCGCTTTCGGTGAGCTGGGTGACCATGCTTTCAGTGGTCTCGCGGATGCTCTGAACGTTGGCCAGCACCTGGTCGGTAGAAGCCGTCTGGTCAGCGGAGACATTGGCAATCTCCTGATTGGTCTCGTCGATGCGACCAACAACCGAATTGATGGCATCCAGTGATTTTCGGGCTTGTTCTGACTCTTCCACACAACGGGAAGCATCCTCTGAACTGCCGGTCATCTGGGTGACGGCTGCATCCATGGCGGTGAGCAGGCGGTCGATGGTGCCCTGAATCTGGTCGGTGGAATCCTGAACCCGTTGCGCCAGGTTGCGTACTTCGTCGGCGACGACGGCGAAACCCCGGCCCTGTTCTCCGGCGCGGGCGGCTTCAATGGCGGCGTTCAGCGCCAGCAGGTTGGTCTGTTCGGCAATGCCCTTTATCTCGGCCACGGCGTGGCTGATCTCGTGACTGTTCTCCGCCAGGGCCTGCACGCTGTTTGCGGAGGTCTGGATGGCGGTTGCGAGATGCCGGATAGAGTCCGCACTGCGGCTGACCCGCTCGCTGCCCTCAATGGCGGTATTTCTGGCTTCGTGGGAGAGGGTCTTGGCGATACCGGCCTGTTCGGCGATGCCGGTAAAGCTCTGGAGCATGGTTTCGACGACCTCTGAGCTGCGGTCGGCGCCGGACTGCTGGCGGCTCAGGTCATCTCTGCGTGCTTCTGCCGCGGTTGTCAGCTCCCGCACCTCACTGTGAAGGTGGTCGATTGCCTGTTTCATGCTTTTGACCACGCCCATGGTGCGGTCCTGCATGGCGTTGAAGGCCAGGGCCATTTCGCCGATTTCGTCGGTGGAGTCTATATGGGCCCGCTCACTAAGGTTGCCGGAAGCCTGAACCGAGACCATGGTTTTTTTCAGGCGGTAAACGTGCCGTTCAATAAAGGAGATCAGCAGTTGCGAGCCGGCCATCTCCAGTACCATCAACACGGCGACCACCAGCGCGAAGCCTCCGGCGGTTTCGCTGAAAACGACTGAGAAGGGCTGGTCAGTCAGCCGGGCGATGGTGCTCATGGCGTAGAGCACCAGCAGGCAGAGCACCACAAACACAACGATATTGAGCAGCCAGAACTTGTATTTAAGCCGGGCATTCCTGAGCAGTTGTAACATGGACGGTCTCAGTCAACAGCTTTTACGGGGATCTGCTGTGCTTTCGATGAAGCGGGGACTTCCGGCACGGCAAGGCCAAGGTTGTTCTTCTCGAATACGCGGTCGGCACGATAGCTGGAGCGCACCATAGGCCCCGATGGCACTTCCATGAAGCCTTTCTTCAGGCCGATTTCCCGGTAGCGGTTGAAGTCTTCCGGGGTAACGTATTTCTCTACCGGCAGGTGGTTCTGGGTCGGGCGCAGATACTGGCCGAGGGTCAGTATGTCGACATCGATGGCCCGCAGGTCATCCATCGTTTGCAGTATTTCTTCCTCGGTTTCACCAAGGCCCAGCATCAGGCTGGTTTTGGTGAGTACGTCGGGGCGGTACTTCTTGGCATGGGCCAGCACGCTGAGGGTTTTTTCATAGCCGGCCCGGGGGTCCCGCACGCGGGTGGTCAGGCGTTTCACGGTTTCCACGTTCTGGGCGAACACGTCCAGGCCGGAGTCAACAACCTTTTCCACGTGTTCCATCACCGCGTCGAAATCCGGCGTCAGGGCTTCAACGGCTACGTGTGGTGTGCGTTGCTTGATGGCGGATACACACGCTGCGTAATGGGCCGCGCCACCATCGTCCAGGTCATCCCGGTCCACAGAGGTGAGCACGATGTATCGCAGACCCATGAGTTCTACCGATTTGGCGGTATTCTCGGGCTCTTCGTGGTCCAGCCAGCCCTTGGGGTTGCCGGTGTCGACGGCGCAGAAGCGGCAGGCGCGGGTGCAGACAGACCCCATCACCATGATGGTGGCAGTCCCGTTGGTCCAGCACTCACCGATATTGGGGCAGTGGGATTCCTGGCATACCGTGCTAAGGCGGTGTTCGCTCACATTCTTGCGAACCGATTCGTAACGTTCGCCACCGGGCATGCGGGCCCGGAGCCAGGAGGGTTTGCGCTGAGTCCCGGTATCAATAATGCCCGAGCCCGAGCGCTTGATTCCGTCCTTGATGGCGGAAAAACCATGCTCATTGCGGAACTTGGAACCACTGGTGACACGGGGTTTGGCGCTGTCGCTCATTACTACGGGACTCTCTTCCTGGTTGACCTTAAAGGGTAATCTGCACCAGCGGAGGATACAAGACAGATACGGACAATCACGGGGATTCCGGGCACGACCTTGGTCGTACCCGGATTCTGATTCAGGCTGTGGCTTTGTCCAGTGCCTGACTGATATCGGCAATAATGTCGACCACGTGCTCAATACCGATAGACAACCGCACGAGATCCTCGCTGACGCCAGCGCTTGCCAGCTCTTCCGGGTTCAGCTGCCGGTGAGTGGTTGTGGCCGGATGGCAGGCCAGGGATTTGGCGTCACCAATGTTTACCAGACGATAGATCAGTTGCAGGGCATCAATAAACTTTGCGCCATTTTCTTTCCCGCCGGTGATACCGAAGCTGAGAATGCCAGAAGCTCGGCCGCCACAGATCTTGTCGCAGGTAGCCTTGTAGGGGCTGTCTGCCAGGGTGGCGTAGTTCACCCACTCAACGGCCGGGTGCTCCTGCAGGTAGTTGGCCACTTTTTCCGCGTTCTCGCAGTGGCGCTCCATGCGCAGGCCAAGAGTTTCCAGGCCCTGCATGATCAGGAAAGCATTAAACGGGGCGAGGGCAGCCCCGGTGTTACGCAGCGGAACCACACGGCAGCGGCCAATGAAGGCAGCTGCGCCCAGAGCTTCGGTATAAACCACGCCATGGTAGGAGGGGTCAGGCTCGTTGAGCATCGGGAACTTCGCCTTGTTGGCGGCCCAGTCGAATTTTCCGGAATCCACCACCACACCGGCAACTGTTGTGCCGTGGCCACCGATGTATTTGGTCAGTGAGTGAACCACGATATCAGCCCCATGCTCGATAGGGCGGCACAGGAACGGTGTTGCCACCGTGTTGTCGACGATCAGCGGAATACCGTGTTTGTGGGCAATTTCCGCCCAGCGCTGGATATCCACCACGTTGCCGGCCGGATTACCAATGGATTCGCAGAACAGGGCGCGGGTGTTGTCGTCAATGGCCTTGTCCACTGCGTCAAAGTCATCGTGCCGCACCATGCGGCAGTCGATGCCCTGGTTCGGCAGCGAGTGGGCAAACAGGTTGTAGGTGCCGCCATAAAGCTGGCCGGTGCTGACGATGTTATTGCCCACCTTGCAGATGGTTTGCAGCGCATAAAGGATAGCGGCCATGCCCGATGCCACTGCCAGCGCACCCACGCCACCTTCCAGCTGCGCCATGCGCTCTTCCAGTACCGCGTTAGTAGGGTTCATGATGCGGGTATAGATATTGCCCTGCACCTTCAGGTCGAAGAGGTCGGCACCATGCTGGGTATCGTCGAAGGTGTAGGAGGTGGTCTGGTAGATGGGGGTGGTGGCGGCGTTCGTGGTCGGGTCGCCGTTAAAGCCCGCGTGGAGTGCGAGAGTTTCCGGTTTCATGATAGTGCATCCCTTTTGTTTTGGTGGGTACTGGTGTTGAGGCAGAACATCTCCTGAAGAGTATGCCACAGGCAACACAGTGTGAGCAGAGTTTCATCTTCGCCGCGTCAGCTTGTTACTTCCTTGATTTCGCGCTAGCTTCGGTCAGATATGACCCTTATCAATCAGCAAAGAAAAATCGTCCAGAGGCGCGGGCCGTCGGGGAGTGGCATACGGCACTCGGTTCAGGGCGTACTGGTTTTGCTGGTAACGCTGGCGCTCGCGGCCTGCAGTGAAGAAGGCGAAAAAAAAGCCGGTGATGAAGCTCTGGCTGCTGCTGATATCCGTGCACCGGAAGCGCGCTTTCAGGAGCACCCGGAAAGCGGCGAGAGACTGGCCCGCAAGCAGGTGCTTGTCCGGGGGAATGCCAGTGAGCCAGCGTCGCTGGACCCCCAACTGGTAGAGGATACCGTTGGAGGCGCCATTGTGGTCGATCTGTTCGAGGGACTGACCCGCAGCGGCCCCGATGGAGATACCGAACCTGCGCTGGCAAAGTCCTGGGTTTCCTCGGATAACAACCTGACGTGGACCTTTCACCTGCGCGAAGACGGCCGCTGGAGTGATGGCACAGGCGTCACCGCCCACGACTTCGTATACGGCTGGCGCCGGGCGGTGGACCCGAAGGTGGGGTCCAACTACGCCTATTACATCGAATCCGCCGGGGTGGCCAATGCCGGTGAGATCATCGCCGGGGATAAACCATCGGAAACACTGGGTGTGCGTGCCCCCGACGATTTCACTCTCGAAGTATCGCTGGATCAGCCGATCACCTACCTGCCAGACATGACCGTCCACTACACCATGTTTCCCGCCCCCAGGCAGGCAATCGAAGCCCATGGCGCGGACTGGACCAGGCCGGGAAATATGGTTTCCAACGGTGCCTACCTGCTGCATACCTGGCATCTGGGCGAGAAACTGGTAACGGCCCGCAACCCCTATTACCGCGAGGATGATCAGACCATTATCGACCGCGTGGTGTATGTACCCATTGAGTCCGCTTCTGCAGAGCTCCAGCGTTATGCCAGTGGTGAGCTCCATATGACATCCACGGTGCCCGTATCCCAGATGGCGCGACTGAAGAAGGAGCGGCCCGATGAGCTGGTGATGGCCCCCAGCATTGCCACCTATATGTATACGTTCAACGTCAACCGGCCGCCGTTTGATGATGTGCGCGTTCGCCGGGCCCTGACCTACGCCATCGACCGGAACATTATCGTCAGCTATATCACCCGTGGCGAACAGATGCCGGCTTTCAGCCTGACGCCACCCTACGTCAGTGGCTTTGATTTCCGACAGCCGGAGTATGCCACCTGGAGCCAGCCGGAGCGGGACGAGGCGGCACGCCAGGAGCTCAGGAAGGCCGGTTACACCAAAGATAACCCTTTGGAGTTCGAGCTGCTTTACAACACTGATGAAAGCCACAAGGCACTGGCCATTGTGATCAGCCAGATGTGGAAGGAAAAACTGGGGGCAAACGTCACCATCAGTAACCTGGAGTGGAAGACATTTCTATCGCAAAAACAGGCCGGCAACTTCGGTATGGCCCGCCATGGCTGGAAAGGGGACTACAATGAAGCCTCCACCTTCCTGACATTATTGACCAGTGACAGCGGTAATAACGACGGCGGCTGGAGTAATCCCGAATACGATCAGCTGCTGCTGGATGCTCGTTCCAGCAAGGACCCGAACCCCTATTACGTACGGGCGGAAGAAATCCTGTGGCAGGAGTTCCCGGTGGCGCCGGTGTATTTCAATACCACTGTGGCCCTGGTAAGCCCAATGCTGAAGGGCTACCCGGAGAATAATCCCCGAAACATCATTTATAGCAAGGACATGTACATCACTGCGGACTGAGGAAAGCCATGTTCAGTTTCATAATCCGGCGTTTGCTGGTAGCGGTACCCACCGTGCTGGCGCTGATCACAGTCTCGTTCGTGCTGATGCACGCAGCGCCGGGTGGGCCGTTTACCAATGAACGTAATGTGCCGGAAGCGGTGATGGAAAACATCGAGGCCAAGTACAACCTGGATAAACCCCTGTGGCAGCAGTATTTCATTTACGTTGGCAACGTGGCCCAGGGCGATCTGGGGCCCTCATTCCGTTATAAGGACTTCACCGTCAACGAGCTGATCGAGTCCAGCTTTCCCAGGTCCGCCTACATCGGCGCCTGGTCTTTCCTGTTCGTGATGGTGTTCGGAGTGGGGCTGGGTGTTCTTGCCGCACTGAAACAGAACCGATGGCCGGATTACACCGTGATGACGGCCGCCATGACCGGGGTGGTCTTTCCCAATTTCGTGATGGCGCCACTGCTGGTCCTGTTGTTTGCCGTCACTCTGCGCTGGCTGCCCGCCGGCGGTTGGGAAGGCGGGCAGGTGGAATACCTTGTGATGCCCATCATCGCCATGGCCACCTCCTACATCGCCCAGGTGGCGCGGATCACCCGCAGCAGTATGATAGAGACCCTGCGCAGCCCGTTTATACGCACTGCCCGGGCCAAGGGGATACCCCGGCACAAGATTGTGCTGCGCCATGCGCTCAAGCCGGCGCTGATCCCGGTGGTGTCCTACCTCGGCCCGGCCTTTGTGGGCATCATTACCGGCTCGGTGATTATTGACCAGGTGTTCTCCACTGGCGGCATCGGCCAGCACTTCGTCAACGGCGCCATCAACCGCGATTATTCGCTGATTCTCGGCATCACCATTCTGGTGGGCATACTCACCATTATGTTTAACGCCGTGGTGGATATTCTCTACACCTGGCTGGACCCAAGGGTGCGTTACTGATGCTCTTCTCTGACAAACACGCCGGCATGGGCGAGCTGGCGGATACCCTGGCCGATGACGCCTACACCGAAGGCCGCAGCCTGTGGCGCGATGCCCGCCGGCGGTTCATGCAGCACCGGGCCGCCGTAGCAAGCCTGGTGGTGCTGGCCCTGCTGCTTATATTCGCCGCTTTTGGCCAGCACCTGTCGCCATGGGATAACGAGTCCATCGACTGGGCCAGCTTACCGAACCTGGATGAAGACGGTGTGCCGAGCCTGGCCAGCCAGCACTATTTCGGCCTGGACCCCATCGGTCGCGACCTGTACCAGCGCACCGTGCAGGGCAGCCGGATATCCCTGATGGTGGGTGTGCTCGGGGCTCTGACGGCGGTGATTATCGGCACACTGTACGGAGCCATCTCGGGCTACGTGGGCGGGCGTATCGACGCCATCATGATGCGCACCCTGGAAGTGCTCAGTGCCTTCCCGTTCATGTTTCTGGTGATTGTGCTGATGGCGGTATTCGGGCGCAATGTGCTGCTGATCTTCATCGCCATCGGTGCCGTGAGCTGGCTGAACATGGCCCGTATCGTCCGCGGCCAGACCCTGAGCCTGAAGCGCAAGGAATATATCGAGGCGGCCATGGCCGTGGGTGTGCACCCCTTCCTGATCGTTATGCGCCACATCGTGCCCAATGTGCTGGGGGTGGTGATTGTCTATGCCACCCTGCTGGTGCCGGAAATGATCCTTTTCGAGTCCTTTATCTCGTTCCTCGGGCTGGGGGTGTCGGAACCTTATACCTCCTGGGGCGCGCTGATTTCCGAGGGGGCAGATGCGATGTGGACGGCTCCCTGGACGCTGATCTTTCCCATGCTGATGCTGGTGCTCACCCTGTTCTGTTTCAATTTCCTCGGCGACGGGCTGCGGGATGCCCTCGACCCCAAAGACCGCTGAGCCGGCAGGAACCTTTCTATGGCAATGCTGGAAGTAAACAACCTGAAAGTGGATTTCGACACGCCGGACGGCACCCTGCAGGCGGTGCGTGGGCTCAGTTACCACCTGGAAGCCGGGCAGACCCTGGGGATTGTGGGAGAGTCCGGCGCCGGCAAGAGCCAGGGTGTGTTTGCTCTTATGGGCCTGCTGCCGGACAACGCCAGGGTGAGTGGCGAGGTGATGTTTGAAGGCGAGCAGCTACTAAACCTGCCCGAAAAACGCCTGAACCGCATTCGCGCGGCCCGCATTGGCATGATCTTCCAGGACCCGATGACGTCCCTGAACCCCTTCATGAAAGTCAGCGATCAGCTTACCGAGGTACTGGTGCAACACAAGGGCATCAGCCGTAAGCAGGCGCTGCGGGAGTCCCTGCAGATGCTGGATGCGGTGCGCATTCCCGAGGCCCGCAACCGTATTCACCGCTATCCCCACGAATTTTCCGGTGGCATGCGCCAGCGGGTGATGATTGCCATGTCCCTGCTGTGCCGGCCGCAGTTGCTGATTGCGGACGAGCCTACCACCGCCCTGGATGTCACCGTACAGGCCCAGGTGATGGGCCTGCTGAAGGAGCTGCAGCAGGAATTCAACACCGCTATTATCCTGATCACCCACGACCTGGGCGTGGTGGCGGGAAGCTGTGACCAGACCCTGGTGATGTATGGCGGCCAGATGATGGAATATGCCGCCACCCAAGACCTGTTCCGCGACCCTGCCCATCCCTATACCAAAGGACTGATGGGGGCGATTCCGCGTATCGACGAGCAGATTGACGAACTGGTGACCATTCCCGGCAATCCGCCCAACCTGATGAACCTGCCGCCCGGTTGTCCTTTCTTCAGCCGGTGCCCGGTGGCCGAGCCCCGTTGTTACCACGAACTGGACCCACCGCAGCGTTTTGAGCCGGACCGGATAAGGGTATGCAACCTGCCACGGGAGGCCATTTGATGAGCGACCAGCAGCCGCTGCTGGCGGTGGAAAACCTGCAGGTAACCTTCGACATCATGCCCCGTAATGCCTGGCCCTGGACCCGCCCGCAGAAATTGCGGGCAGTAAACAGCGTCAGCTTCACCCTGAACGAAGGGGAAACCCTGGGTGTCGTGGGGGAGTCCGGCTGCGGCAAGTCCACCCTGGCAAGGGCCATAATGGGCATGGTGCCCAGTCAGGCGGGGAAGGTGGTCTGGCTGGGGGAGGATCTGCGAGGTCTGAACCTGAAGCAGCTGCGCAAACGCCGCCGGCGCCTGCAGATGGTCTTCCAGGACCCGCTTGCTTCCCTGTCACCCCGCATGACCGTTGGCGACATCATTGCCGAACCCCTGCGTACCCATTACCCGGACATCAAGGGTACCGAGTTGCGGGAGAAAGTGGACGCCATCATGGAGCGTGTCGGCCTGCACTCCCACCAGAAGAACCGCTACCCCCATGAATTTTCCGGCGGCCAGTGCCAGCGGGTAGGTATTGCCCGGACGCTGATTCTGGAACCGAAACTGATCATCTGCGACGAACCCGTCTCCGCCCTGGATGTGTCGGTACAGGCCCAGGTAATCAACCTGTTGAAAAACCTGCAGCGCGACATGGGCCTGTCCTTGATCTTCATCGCCCATGACCTGAGCGTGGTCAAGCACATCAGCGACCGTGTGATGGTGCTCTACCTGGGCAACGTGGCCGAAAACGCCACGCGGGCTGAACTGTTCGCCAGCCCTCAACATCCCTACACCCAGGCCCTGATGGCCGCCGTGCCGATTCCCGACCCGGAGAGGGAGCGGGCGAAGCTCCCGGCGGAAGTGGAAGGTGATCTGCCATCCCCCATGGACCCGCCCAGTGGCTGCGTCTTCCGAACGCGCTGCCCGCTGGCAACGGAGTATTGCAGCAGGGAAGTGCCGGTACTGGAAGACAAGACCGGCGCAGGTCATTGGGTGGCATGCCATTACGCGGAGCGAGCTTCAGGTGAGAAGGCCGTCTGAACTACTCCAGTGATTTGGATACAAGGGCTGAGTGGGCGCTTTCCCGGCCATTTTGGTCCACCACGGTGATTGCGAAGTGCCAGTGTCCCTTGGGCAGATCCTGAAACGTGTAGGAACTCTGGTCGCTATCCACTTTATGGACTTTGCCCA
>JAWWAM010000064.1:0-10148 GCA_033721715.1 Marinobacter sp. | reverse complement strand
GCCGTGTGGGCCAGTTCATCGGCAAGACGCCGGTTGTTCTCTTCCGACTCCACCCGGGCGGTGATGTCACGGGATACGCTTACCACCTCGATCACCGCGCCGGTATAGGTTTCCCGGATGGCCCGGCTGGCAATTTCAAACCAGCGCTTGCTGCCGTCCCGGTGCACTATGTCAAGCGTCAGGGTCGCGTAGCCTTCGTCCCGTAGTCGGTTACGGACGTCTTCCAGTTCGCCATTAATTGTGCTGCTACGGAACACCTCTTCCAGCGGCTTGCCTCTGAGTTCCTCCGGCCAGTAACCCAGCAACCGCCAGGATGCCGGGGTGGCATCGATAAACCGGCCGTCTGGCGCATGGCGGGAGATGAGGTCCGTGGTGTTTTCGGTGATCAGACGGTAAAGGCGGCTGGAACGCGTTGCTTCGTCGAGTTTGTGAACGTCATCAGTGGCGTTCCGGCCCCGGGCCAGAATCTGGCCGGAGGCCGTGTCCGGAATAAAGGTCCATAGCAGTATTAGGCCGGGAAGCCGGCGCTCCACCCCTTCAATGGCGCGCCCCTGGGTAAGGCAGGCATTAATCAGTGCCTGGGCATTGGTTGGCAGCAACTCAGCGATATCGACTGTGCCGGCCTCGCGACTCAGGGCCTTTGCTGTCGGGTTGCTCGCCAGCACAGTGGTGTCGGCGCCAAGTACAAGCCCGGCTTCCGGATCGGAGTCGGGAAGTTGGAAAGCGGTGACTGCTGAGGTCATTGTCATGAATCAACCGGAGTATAGTGTAAATACTATAATACGTTGGTGTAATTTCTAGTATATTTACTATCGAATACCATTTCCTGCAGCCAATAGTATAGCTTTTACCGCTAGCTTACTGAATACACCATAAGAACAATGGACCCTGAGGACCACACCAATGACCTCGATTTTTGATCAGGGCCTTGAGCCCGTCGATGCCAACTACTCAGTACTGTCCCCCATCGATTTCATTGAGCGCACGGCCAGTGTGTACCCTGAATATCCGTCAGTGATTCACGGGGCCATTCGTTATAACTGGGGCCAGACCTATGAGCGCTGTCGCCGCCTGGCTTCGGCACTGGCGGGCCGCGGGATAGGGCGCGGAGACACCGTGGCCGCGATGTTGCCTAATATTCCGGCCATGGTGGAGTGTCATTTCGGTGTTCCCATGATCGGGGCGGTTCTGAACACCCTGAATGTGCGCCTGGATGCCGAGGCTATCGCGTTCATGCTGGAGCATGGAGAAGCCAAAGTTATTGTGGCGGACCGTGAATTTGGCGACGTGGTCCGTGACGCCGTCAGCCGCCTGGAGGTCAAACCACTGGTGATCGATGTGGATGACCCGGAGTACGGCGAAGGTACACAGGTGAGCGACCTGGACTATGAGGCCTTCCTGCAGGAGGGCGACCCTCAGTTCCAGTGGAGTCTGCCCTGCAATGAATGGGATGCCATTTCCCTGAACTATACCTCCGGCACCACCGGCAACCCCAAAGGCGTTGTGTATCACCATCGTGGTGCCTATATGAACAGCCTCGGCAACCAGGCAGTCTGGTCCATGGGCCAGCACCCGGTCTACCTGTGGACCCTGCCCATGTTCCACTGCAACGGATGGTGTTTTCCCTGGACGGTGACTGCCCTGGCAGGCACGCATGTGTGCCTGCGCCGGGTGGATCCGGAGAAAATCCTGCAGTTGATCCGGGACCACCAGGTGACCCACATGTGCGGTGCCCCCATTGTGCTCAATGCGCTGCTGAACGTGCCGGAAGCCGCCAAGGCGGGCATTGATCACGAGGTCAAATCAATGACTGCGGGCGCGGCGCCCCCTGCCCAGGTAATTGGTGCCATCGAGGAGATGGGCATTGCCGTTACTCACGTTTACGGTCTGACGGAAGTGTATGGCCCGGTCACCGTCTGTGCCTGGAAGTCCGAATGGGACGAGAAAACCCTGGATGAGCGGGCCACCATCAAGGCGCGTCAGGGTGTTCGCTACCACACACTTGCGGGCACCATGGTGGGTGACCCCAACACCATGGAACCGGTACCCAAAGACGGTAAAACCATTGGTGAGATCTTCCTGCGCGGCAACACCGTTATGAAAGGCTATCTGAAGAACCCCAAAGCCACCGCGGAGGCCTTCCGTGGCGGCTGGTTCCACACCGGCGACCTGGCAGTGTGGCACGAGGATGGTTACCTGGAAATCAAGGATCGCCTGAAAGACATCATCATCTCCGGTGGCGAGAACATTTCCACCATCGAGGTGGAGGACACCCTTTATCGTCATCCAGCCGTTCTTGAAGCAGCGGTCGTTGCACGTCCTGACGATAAATGGGGCGAGACGCCCTGCGCATTCATCACCCTCAAACCGGAGGCCGGCGAGGTCAGCGAAGAGGATCTGATCGCGTTCTGTCGCGAGCGACTGGCCCGCTTCAAAGTGCCCAGAACCATCGTGTTCACGGAACTGCCGAAAACTTCCACCGGCAAGATCCAGAAATTTGTGCTGCGCGACCAGGCGAAAGAACTCGGCTGACCGGGTACCGGCATAACCCGACGCCCCGAACCCATCAACACAAAAACAACATCAGGCGCGGCGTGTTCCGCGCCAGGAGAACTTCCGTATGCAAATGTACCATCGCAAGAACGGGGAAGAGCAGCCGTTCTGGCCTGCAGGCCCCTTCAAGATTCGTCTGCCGTTTGTCCATTACCGCTGGGAATTCGCGGAAATGGTGCAGGGGTTGATCATGTTCGTGGTCAGCCTGGCCATGATTCCTCTGCTGGAGAAATACCTCGGCGTGCCTTACGACGTGGCCCTTGCCTATGTGGTGGTCTGCGGCATCGGTTTCATGTTGCCGGCGCTGTTGGGTGTGCCGCTGGTGCCGGGCTGGATCACCCCGGGTATTCCCGTGGTGCTGTTGTTTCTGGGTGATTACGAACCCGGCCCTGAGGCGATTCAGGCCCTGTTTGCGCTGCAGTTCCTGGTGTTCATTATCTTCCTGGTGCTGGGTATTACCCGGCTTGGCAGCAAACTGGTGGAGTTGATACCCCGGTCCATGAAGGGCGGGATCATTATCGGCGCCGGTATTGCCGCCCTGATGGGGGAGATTGAGGCAGGTGGCCGCCTGGCAGAAACCCCGATTTCCCTGATTGTCGGTGGCCTGGTCTGTCTCTATCTGATGTTCTCCGTCTCCTTCAAGGGGTTCGTGGACAGCAACAGTATCGCCCGGAAAATTGCCAACTACGGCATGGTGCCGGGAATGGTGGTGGCCATTGCGGTGGGCTTCGCCACCGGTGAATACGCCGTGCCCGATGTCGAGTGGGGCATTACCAGCCCGGCGTTTGGCGAGCTGTGGAATTACCTGCCGTTCTCGGTTGGTTTCCCGGATGCCAATGTGTTCCTTTACGCCATTCCGACCGCGGTGATTGCCTACGTGATTGCGTTCGGCGATATCGTTGTAGGCCAGTCCCTGATGAGCCGCGTGGACCATCTGCGTAAAGACGAAGACATCGACAACAGCATTGACCGTGTGCACCTGGTAACAGCACTGCGTAACGGAGGTCATGCCTTTTTTGCCCCCTATCCTGGCCTGGCAGGTCCGATCTGGACGGCGGTAACCGCTACCATGGCGGAGCGCTACAAATACGGCCGCAATGCCATGGAATCCATCTACAGCGGTGGTGGTACCTTCTGGATCACCGGTTTTATCGCCGTCTTCATGCTGCCACTGGTGAGTTTCTTTCAGCCAGTGCTGCCGATCGCACTGTCGCTCACCCTGCTGCTAACTGGCTATATCTGCCTGATGGTGGGGCTTGAGCAACTGGAGAACAACACCGAGCGTGGTATCGCCGGCACCATGGGTGTGGTACTGGCGGTCTATGGCGCGGGCTGGGGTCTGGCCACCGGTGCGGTACTGTTTATCCTGATTGAGCGTACCAGACTGATCGGATTTACCGCAGACCCGGAGGCGCCGGGCGTCAAGGCAGCGGAAGAGCACTAAGCGGTGGCCTCCGTGTTCGGCGGAGGCCCCCACCCCCTGTGTGTCCTTGGAGGTATCGGCTTCGCCATACCTCCTTTTTTATGAGCGTTGACGATCTGTCATTTTGTGACAACCTGTCGAATTTTTTCTGTTTTCGCCTTCCTTCCCAACTGAATTCGGGTTTAAACTGGTATCCCTGATTAATTTTCGTACGCGGTTTTACGCGGTACGGTGAATGCCGCTCCATAATCACAATAAACCGGAGGCAGTCATGACTATCAGTTCCACCCCCGAGGGCGTTTCCGTTTCGCCCCGGCACCTGCGCTTTGATCTTGCAGCCGATCTTGAAACGCTCTGGCACAGCAACGACACGTTCCGTACAGCCTTCTTTAATGCACTTTCCCTTCAGTTCCCGGACGGGGAGCAACAGTTTATCAATGCGGTCCGCCTGTATCGTGACCAGGTAGATGACCCCAAGCTTAAAGAGGAAATTCGCGGTTTTATTGGCCAGGAAGCGTTGCACAGCCGGGAGCACAAACATTACAACGACGCCCTGAAAGCCCGTGGTTACGATATCGATGCCATTGATGAGCGCTTCCGCAAACACATGGAATGGGTGGGCAAGCTGCCCCCCAGCCGGCAGCTAGCCGGAACCTGTGGTGCTGAGCACTACACGGCCGTACTGGCAAATGCGATTCTCAAACACCCGGAGTGGATGGAGGGTGCGGCCCCCGGTATGGCGAGGTTGTGGCGCTGGCATGCCATTGAAGAAACCGAGCACAAATCCGTGGCTTTTGATGTCTACCGCCATTGCGTCGGCAACGAACGGTTGCGAAAGATCGTGTTCCTGTTCGTGACGTGGAATTTCTTCAAGTACACCTTCCTCAATACCTGCAGCCTGCTGAAGACTGATGGCAAGCTCTGGAACCTGGGCACCTGGATTGGCGGAATCAACTTTCTGTGGGGTAAGCCGGGGGTGTTGAGAAAGTGTCTGCCGGACTTCCTTGCCTATTTCCGGGAGGGCTTTCACCCCTGGCAACAGGATAATCGTGACCTGATCGATAAAAACCTCAATGAACTTGAGCTGGAGCAAACTGCCGGCTAGCAGAGTGCTGAAATTGCCATGGCTTTGTGTAAGACTGGGCGCTGCCAAGAACAATGACAATAAAAGGGGAGTGTCCGGCAGGAACAACTTCCCATAGCTGGAGGCCCCATGCGCGTTGGTCTTATAGTGGATTCGGCTTGTGATTTACCCTACGATTTCAGCCGTAAACACGACCTGTTCGTTCTGCCCGTGACCGCCGTTATCGACGGCCAGACCTATATCGATGAGCATGAGCCGGTGCGAACCCAGGAGTTCTACCAGAGCGGGCTGCTGCAAAAGGGTCACCACGCCGAAACGCAGGCCTTTTCCCCCCAGCAGATTCATGACCTGTTCATGGAAAAGATTGTTACCCAGTTTGATGTCGCCATTTGTGAAACGGTTACCCGCTCCCGCAGTTTGATTTTCCAGAACGCCACGGAAGCCATGAACAGCGTCATGTCCCATTACGAGGAAGCACGCAAAGCTGCCGGGCGTGAGGGTAAGTTTTCCATGCGCGTCATCGACAGTAAGCAGATTTTTGCTGGCCAGGGCCTGCTGGCGGCCCACACGCTCCGGCTGATCAAGCAGAAACTGTCAAAAAATGCCCTCCGTAATGAAGTCGAAACCTTTACTGACAAGATTTATACCTGCGTGATTCCCCGTGATCTGCATTACATACGGGAACGGGCCCGCAAGCGCGGCGACAAGAGCGTCTCGGCGCTGGTGGCCTTTCTGGGGAAGGCGCTGAACATCACCCCGGTGATTTTCGGCCAGGGTGCCGAAGGCCAGCCCGCAGCCAAAACCCGCAGTTTTGAGATGGCCGTGGAAAAGGTCATGAACTATGCCGCTGGCCGGGTGGAAGCCGGGCTGCTGAGCCCCTATGTCAGCCTCTCCTGTGGGCTGACCTGGACTGAAATTGAGGACCTGCCAGGTCTGAACCGCCTCAGGGACGCCTGCGAGAAAAATGGAGTGGAACTGCTGCTTTCCCAGATGGGAATTACCAGCAGCATCTACGTGGGCCCCGGTAGCCTGTGCCTGGCTCTAGCCGCAGAACCCCACGAATTCAACGATTTCCAGTAACTCCCGATCATGCAGTTCCGGGGTAGAATGCCTGTTGGCCTGCCCGCACCCTTTCCACTGTATCTTCGGCAAACGCAGCTGCCACGGCTTCGTGATAGCCTCTTACTGCTCCGATTTTTATCACCCACTTTCAGACCGCACCGGACCGTGACTATGACCAAAGGCAAAACGGATCTCGCCAATGCCCTGCTAGAACAGCATGTAAAACACGAACTCGCGTCCCTGAAAGGGGCGAAGCTGCGCCGGTTTCTCACGACCGAAGTGGATGAACTGTTTGGCTATGCCGGTACCATTACCCTGGATCGCCTGACGTCGGTGGAACAGGTGATGGGCGTGATTCAGCGCATTGTGATTGACATGGAACTGGATGCCGGGATACCGGAAATGGCGGCCGAAATGGCCACGGAAGTACTGAATGCGCCGGTTCAGAAAACGTCACGGCTGCGGGACATTATTACCCGCGAGCAGGCGACAGGTTTCCTGGAAGAGGCGCTTGAGCTTCGCCAGCAGCGCGAAAGGGTGATCAGTGAGATTATGGCTCATCCGGTCTACCAGGAGCTGGTGTCGAATGTGGTGTACCAGGGCGTGGTGAACTACCTCTACGAAGACAACCTGATTACCAAGAGCGTTCCCGGTGTGGGCTCGATGATGAAGTTTGGCAAGCGCTGGGCCAACAAGGCCGTACCCGGGCTGGATGAATCCTTCGAGCGCCGGTTCAAGACCTGGCTGTCGGATAGCCTGCCTGGGCTGATCGCCCGCAGTGAGCAGTTTTTGCACCGGGCGCTGACAGACGACGAGCTGCGCGACAGTGTGATGGCGGCATGGGTGTCCCTGGAGGACCGGACCATCGAAGAACTTCACGAGGGTCTGGGGGATGTTCAACTGCAGGAGTTTGTGGTTCTGGGGTATGAATTCTGGCTGCAGTTTCGTAAGACCGAGTATTTTGAAGGTTGTGCCAGGGCGGTGGTGGAGCATCTGTTCACCATGTACGGCGACAGGCCAGTGGTTGAACTGCTGGGGGCCGTTGGGGTCGACCGCAATGTGGTAATGGCGGAGGTGGATGCCTACGCACTTCCGGTCATAGACGTGCTGCGGGAGGAGGGGTATCTTGAAGCCCTGGTTCGCCGTCGTCTTGAGCCATTCTACAAGTCGGCTGCGGCGAAAAAACTACTGCAGCAGTAGCGCTGAAGACGCCTGCTGCCCTTGGGCTTTCTGTTTCTAGGGAGGTTTGGGAATGTGGGTGCCGACTGAGCTGTTCTGGGCCTATCTGGTGGCCATTTCGCTGCTGACGGTGACGCCGGGAGTGGATACCCTGCTGGTGATGCGGAATGCCGGACGCGGCGGTTTGCGGGATGGTTGCGTGACCAGCGCCGGCATCTGCAGCGGGCTTTTTATTCATGCCAGCCTCTCGGCTCTGGGCATTTCCATGTTGCTGGTGGAGACTGCCTGGGCGTTTACCGCGCTCAAGTGGGCGGGCGCGTGCTATTTGATCTGGCTGGGGCTGAGTTCATTGCGACAGGCAATGAAGCGGGCCCCCGGAAAAAGGGTAGAGGCGGAGGCCACCGGTGCTGCCGCTGATCGAATGGCATCGGTTTCAACTGCCGTGGCGTTCCGCGAAGGCCTGTTGTCCAACGTACTGAACCCGAAAACAGCCCTGTTTTATATGGCCTTGTTGCCCCAGTTTATCGATCCGGCCGGGAATGCCTTCCAGCAGTCGCTATTTCTGGCGGCGGTTCACTTTGTGCTTGCTATGATGTGGCAGTGTGCACTTGCGGGGGTGGTGGTGAGATCCCGCCGGTTGGGAGTGGGGCAGGGCGTGAAGCGCGCCCTGAATGCGTTAACCGGCGGTTTCTTTGTTGCTATTGGGGCGAAGCTGGCTTCGCAATAATCACTTTTCCAGATACTGCAGCTTGTCAGGTTTGCCGTCCCACTCTTCGGCGTCCGGCAGCGGATCTTTCTTTTCGGTGATATTCGGCCACTTCCCTGCCAGGTCGGCGTTGAGTTCAACAAACTGGACCTGATCTGCGGGTAGCTCGTCTTCCGAGAAGATGGCCTCTGCCGGGCATTCCGGTTCACACAGGGCGCAATCAATGCATTCGTCCGGGTCGATCACCAGAAAATTCGGGCCTTCGTAGAAGCAGTCAACCGGGCATACTTCCACGCAGTCCGTGTATTTGCACTTGATGCAGTTATCGGTAACGACAAACGTCATAGTCAGTTTCCTGGTCCAGTAGTCAATCTCATCGGTGTAATAATAATTGCGCGATATTGTATTGAGCGGTCTGCCCACTCGCAAGCACCGAGGGGCTATATCGTTATTACATGGGTCAATTCTGCCGCATTTTCCGCTTATTTGTTCAGAAGTTCCTTCAATTCATACAGGCGGTCCAGCGCGTCCCGGGGCGTCAGCCCGTCAATATCCAGTTTCGCCAGGGTTTCTTCCACCTTGCTGGGCTCCAGGCTGGCAAACATGTCCCCCTGCATCACCGGTTCGCTAGGGCGGGTAGGGCGTTTCGCCTTGTCTGGCTCGACGGCAGCTTTCGTTGCCTTGCCAAGGGCAGGGTTGGCTGGTGCCGCGCTACCTTCAAGGTGGGATAACTGCTCACGGGCGTTACGGATAACCTCCTGGGGCACGCCCGCCAGTTTTGCTACCTGTAACCCGTAGCTCTGGCTTGCAGGGCCGTCGTGGACATTGTGCAGGAATACGATGGTGTCGTCGTGCTCCGTTGCCGTCAGGTGAACGTTAACTGCATGCTCCAGGTCATCCGCCAGTTGCGTGAGCTCGAAATAGTGGGTGGCGAAGAGGGTATAACAGCGAATGTGTTTTGCCAGGTGTTCCGCCGTGGCCCAGGCCAGGGAGAGCCCATCGAAAGTACTGGTGCCGCGCCCGACCTCGTCCATCAGCACCAGGCTATGTTCGGTGGCGTTATGGAGGATGTTGGCCGTTTCCGTCATTTCCACCATGAACGTTGAGCGGCCCCCGGCGATATCATCCGAAGAACCCATGCGGGTGAAAATACGATCCACCGGGCCAATGACCACGCGGTTGGCGGGGACAAAGCTGCCGGTATAGGCCAGCAGGGCAATCAGGGCCGCCTGACGCATATAGGTGGACTTACCGCCCATGTTGGGACCAGTGATTACCAGCATGCGGCGCTGCTCGTCCATCAGCAGGTCGTTGGGCACGTATGGGTCGCTGAGCAGTTGCTCCACCACCGGGTGCCGGCCTTCCTCGATATCGAAGCCAGGGGAGTTGCTGAATTCCGGAGCGTTGAAGCGCAGGCTGGTGGCCCGTTCGGCAAAGTTGCTGAGTACATCCAGTTCCGCCAGAGCCTGCGCGGCGTCTTGCAGCGGAGCCAGCTCGGCAGCCACGGATTCCAGCACTTCATCGTAAAGCGCTTTTTCCCGTGCCAGTGACCGGCTCTTGGCACTGAGGGCCTTGTCCTCAAACTCTTTCAGCTCCGGCGTGATAAATCGTTCGGCATTCTTCAGGGTCTGGCGGCGGATGTAATCCACTGGCGCCTGGCCGGACTGGGCGCGGGAAATTTCAATGTAGTACCCGTGCACCCGGTTGTAGCCCACTTTCAATGTGCTGATGCCGGTGCGTTCTCGTTCCCGGGTTTCCACATCCAGCAGAAACTGGCCGGCGTTCTCGCTGATGTTGCGTAGCTCGTCCAGCTCTTCATCAAACCCTTCCCGGATAACGCCGCCGTCGCGAATCACCACCGGCGGGTTATCGATGATGGCCCGTTCCAGCAAGTCCGCCAATTCCGGGTATTCGCTGATGATGGTGGCCAGCTTCACAATGTGGTGGGAGTTCACCGGTTTCAGAGCCTGCTGTAAATCCGGCAGCGCCTGGAACGCGTCCCGCAACCGCGCCAGATCCCTAGGGCGGGCCGAACGCAGTGCCACTCGAGCCAGAACCCGCTCGATATCGCCGATGCTTTTGAGCAGGTCGTGGACCGGCTCGTAGTGAAACCCGTCCAGCAGCGCGGAAACCGCCTGCTG
>JAWWAM010000063.1:0-10151 GCA_033721715.1 Marinobacter sp. | reverse complement strand
TGATCGATTACGGCAGCCAGGATCGCGATCACCAGGATGTTGGTCATAACGCCGGTCATATCCGCAATCTCGCCGGAATAGGCCAGGGATTTGCCAAGGCCGGCGCTGAAGCCGACGATCATTTCGGCCGAGATCAGGGCGCGCCAGGCGTTGCCGAAGGCCAGTTGGGCACCGGTGATCAGTTCGGGGGTTACTGCGGGGAAGTAGACCCGTTTGAGCATCTGCATCTTCGAGGCACCCATCACCCGGGCGGCTGAGATGTGCACTTTCTCCACGCTCTCGGTGGCGTTCATCACGCTCAATGCAGTGGGGAAGAACGCGCCGATGGCCACCACCACAATGATCGGCATGTTGCCGAAGCCCATCAGGATCAGGAACAGTGGCACCCAGGCGATGGACGGAATGGACTGCAGGATGATGATGGCGGCCTTCAGGGTACTGCGCACCATATCCAGGGTACCGCCCACCAGACCCAGAATGATGCCGAAGAACAGGGCGGCGCCGTAGCCGATGCCGAGGCGGCTCATGCTGTTGCCGAGCCCTTCGTAGAACTCGCCACTGTTGAGTTCTTCCCACAACCGTTGCAGGGCGACCGGTACATCTGGCATCAGGAAGTCCGGCAGGAACCAGGCCGCCACCTGCCAGAAAAACAGGATAATGGCGATCGCGGCCACATAGGCCCGTTTGCTGGCAACGCCTGTGGTCTGGCTATTGTTCATACTTACAGCTCACGCGCCTGCTGCCAGGACATGTCCAACAGGGCGTCGACGTCAAACTCGCCCTCTACCTGCAGAATGCCCTGTTCCTGCATGATGGCTGCCAGCTCCTTCATGCGGTTGATGTCGTCTTCGGTCAGCTTGGCACTGAAGTCGTTGGTCTTGATGGCGTCGGTAATCACCTGCTCGCTGGGCACGTCGCCCTGGTTGCGGGATTTCACCACTGGCTCGCGGATAAAGTAGTCAGTGATGTAGGGCGCCGCCTTTTCGGGGTCGCTCTCAAGCATATCAATGGCTTCGCGCTGGGCATCCAGTGCCGCCCAGAGTACATCCTTGCGCTTCTCCAGGGTTTCACCGGAAGTGATCACCACCATGCAGGGGAATGGCCAGACTTCGCCAATCTCGTAGATCTGTTTGACCGGTGCCACCAGCTGCGCGATACGGTCGTAGGGCTCGAACAGGAAGGCTGCATCCACGCGGCCACCAACCAGCGACTGAATGGCCACGGAAGGGGCAACGCCCATGATATTCAGGTCGGATGGCGCCAGTCCGGCATTGTCGAGCATCACACCCTTGAGCACGATGTCTGCGGTGCTGCCCTGCTTCTGGGATGCGAGGTTCTTGCCACGGAGGTCTTCCACCGATTCGATACCGGAATCTTCACGCACCAGCAGTGAGTGATAGCCGCGCTGGGCGCCACCCACGATCTTCAGGTCTGCACCCTTGGAGGCCCAGGTGAAGGCGTTGGAGAAACCCAGTACGCCGATATCCAGCTGGCCGCCAACGATGCCCTTGATCAGGTCGGTGCCGGAGGTGAATTCGATCAGCTCTGCATCCAGGCCATATTTCTCGTAAAGTCCGGCTTCATAGGCCAGCATGGCCTGGGCATCGTCCATAACCCGGACATAACCAACACGGAATTCTTCTGCGGCCATCGCCGGGCTGGTACTAACCAGGCCCAGCAGGAAGGCAAAGAGGGGAGCCAGTAAAGAGCGGTTCATGCCGTTTCTCCTTGGGAATCGGTGGGGGTGTGTTCGTCAGTATCTATGCCCAGCAGGTGCAGGACTTCCAGGCGGACATCCGCAAAAGCAGTCAGGTCATGGGTTTTGGGGATGTGCCCCAGTTCGACTTCCCTGAGGACGGTCGCCGGGCGCTGGCTGAAAACCATCACGCGGTCTGCCAGATACAGGGCTTCGTCTACATCATGGGTGACCAGAACCACGGTGGGCCGCTCTTCCTCGATCAGATCTTTAAGGACACTTTGCAGCGTCATCCGGGTAAGCGCGTCGAGGGCACCGAAGGGTTCGTCCAGTAACAGGACCTTGGGGCGGGCGATAAACGCCCTGGCCAGGGCGCAACGCTGGCGCATGCCGCCGGAGACCTGGTGAGGATAATACTCCTCGAAGCCGGCAAGTTTTACTCTGGACAGCCATTTACGGGCCTCTGCCAGGGATGTCTTGCGGGGCTTGGCCTGGAACTCAAGCGCCAGGGCAACGTTGTCCAGCAGGGTCATCCACGGGTAGAGGGCGTGTTCCTGGAATACGAGGGTGCGCTCCGGGGAGGGCTTTGCAACCGAGGCGCCGCCCGCGGTCAAAGTGCCTGACGTGGGCTGCTGAAGTCCGGCTAGCATATGTAACAAGGTGGATTTACCACAACCGGACGGGCCCACCAGGGCAACGATTTCGCCATTCCTGATTGTGGTGTCGAATTGCTTGATGACATTCAGGTCCCCGAACGATTTGGTGACCTGGCTGAACTGAAGTTCCATATAGCCTGCCGGAATATCTTTATATTCTTAAATGAAATATCTATTAGTTATTTTATAACCAAAAGTTCACAAGAAAAAGTGCTTTCTGAATCTACTTTCATAGGATGTGCCAATCAGGGTGAAAGGCTGAAGCAATAGCACGGTGCAGGAAGGGGGTTCAGGTGCTGGCAGGCTTTCAGCCGCACCCGATCCATCGAGTGCGGCTGAAAGGAATCACTCTTCTTCTTTTGGCAGTCGTTCCACGACTTTCCGTTTACCTTTGGCGCAACGGGACAGAGCTTTGAGGCCGTCGGGTTCAAAAGCATCAACGCGGATAACGTCGTAGAGCGCTTCCAGTGCTTCCAGTAGTTTTTCGCACTCCTCGTCTTTCACAACGCCCTGCTTACACGCCCAGTCCACCAGTTCCTTTCGCTCATGGCCCATCAGCAGGTCAATGCCGCCCAACTCGTCTTCGTCGCTGTTACGCAGGGCTTCGTGCAGGCGTTCGCGCATTTCGCGGGTTTCATTGGCCAGGCGGTAGGCGTTCAGTACGCGGCCGAGTGGATCGTTCGGGTCGGTATTGATGTAACTGCCACGGCTGATGCGCTGGCGTAACGGTGTGTCGTTGACAATGCTGGCGGCAACTTCTGTGCCGAGCCTGTCGTCAGGCCCGTTCAGGCCGGTGGCGCCCAGCGGGAAGACCAGTATCCTCAACGGCCAGCGCAGCAGCGGCACCGGGAAGTTGATGATCAATTCACGCATGGAAGTCTTGAGATCCCGCAGGCTGGTTTGCAGGCACCAGTCCACCAGCGGGCGCTGGTCATCCGGGTAGCCTTCCTCGTGCCATTGCTTGATGACGGCCGTGGCGTAATACAGGTGTACCAGGCAGTCCGCCATACGGCCGGACAGACGCTGGCGGGCCTTGAGGCCACCTCCTACGGTAAGCAGGGTCACGTCGGTCATCAGTGCGAATGCGGCAGAGAAGCGTGCCAACTGGCGATAGCTGGACTGGATATTACCCTGGCGCGGTACTGGTTCCAGCAGGCCGCCGGTCAGGGCCAGCAAAAACGACCTCAGTGCATTACGGGTGGTGTGGGCGATATGGCGGTAGAAAATGCCATCGAATTTTTCCACCGCCGCTTTTTTATCCTCCATACCGGCCGCTTCAATCTCTTCCACAATGAACGGATGGCAGCGAATAGCGCCCTGGCCGAACACCATCAGGCTGCGGGTGAGGATATTGGCACCCTCAACCGTAATGCCGATCGGTACCGCCTGGTAAGCCCGGGCCAGGAAGTTGCGGGGGCCGGTAATAACCCCACGGCCTGCCACCACATCCATGGCATGGTTGATCACAATACGCATCAGATCAGTATTGCGGTATTTGAGCACCGCAGAAGGTACGGACGGGCGAACGCCGCGATCCAGCATACCTGAGGTCAGCAATCGCGCGGCGTCCATCATGTAGGTATAGCCGGCGATGGGTTCCAGCGCTTCCTGTACCCCTTCAAACTGGCTGATGGAGCGGCCGAACTGTTCCCTGGTCAGGGCATAGGAGCCGGTGGCCAGGCTGGCCACCTTGCCGGCGCCGGTGCCCAATGCGGGCAGGGAAATGGAGCGGCCGATGGACAGGCATTCCAGCAGCATCTTCCAGCCCTTGCCCAGCATGTCCTGGCCACCGATGACCTGTTCCATGGGGATGAAAACGTCCGTGCCCCAGGTCGGGCCGTTCATGAACACCGTGTTCATGGGTAGGTGGCGAGCACCGGAGTGAACGCCTTCAAGATCCTGGGGGATCATTACGCAGGTCACGCCGATCTCGTCGTTCTCCCCCAGCAGCTTGTCGGGGTCGTACACCTTGATGGCCAGGCCAATCAGTGTGGCAACCGGTGCCAGCGTGATGTAGCGCTTGTTCCAGGTAACTTTCAGGCCCAGTACTTCCTCACCATTCCATTGGCCCTTACAGACGATGCCCTTGTCGGGGATGGCGCCTGCGTCGGAACCCGCCACCGGTGAGGTCAGGGCAAAGCAGGGGATCTCCTCGCCACCGGCGAGGCGGGGCAGGTAATGTTCTTTCTGGGCATCGGTGCCGTACTCCATCAGCAACTCGCCCGGGCCCAGGGAGTTGGGCACCATGACGGTGACGGCGGCAGACACACTGCGGGTGGAGATTTTCATGACGATTTCGGAATGAGCGGTATGGGAGAAACCCTTACCACCCTGCTCCCTGGGAATCATCAGGCCGAAGAAACCGTTCTCACGAATGAATTTCCAGACCTTGTTGGGCAGATCGTACTCTTCGTGGGTGATCTTCCAGTCGTCCAGCATGCGACAGAGTTTTTCCACAGGCCCGTCGAGAAACGCCTGCTCTTCACTGGACAGATGAGCTGGCTTGGCGTCCAGTAACTTCGACCATTCAGGCTGGCCGGAAAACAGCTCGCCGTCCCAGTCCACAGTGCCCGAGCGCAGTGCTTCGGCCTCGGTGTCAGAGAGCTTGGGGAGCCTTCCGCGAACCCACCCAAGGAGTGGTGCACTCAGCTTCTCACGTCGCAGATCCCCGGGCAGTACCAACACCAGGCTCAGGGCCAGCAGGCCACCACCGAACAGGATACTGAGGATGTGCCAGCCATCCTGGAACAGACCCACAACTGTGGCGATGACCAGAACGGCAGCAGCCGTTGCGCCGCCAATGCCGAGATAAATCAGCACCAGCGCACTTAGGAGGAGAAGCAGAACACTCATAGGGCAGATCTCCGTATCAAAATGAAATTCAACCTGAATAGGTCTTACCTTCGGCCAAAGACCGTGCTGTTGCAAGCGTATCTGCGGGTTATGCCGGCTAATCGCCGCGAAATGTAACGTTATGTAGCAATGAAAATCATTGTAAAAGATCATCATCCCCCGGCGGATATATTGATCTGATTTTATGAAAACGGTGAATACATAGATTCGATTTATGGTCAGTCACAGCCGGAGTAAATAATGTTCAACAGGTTCACCGTCGCTACACGACTTGCCCTGGGTTTTGGTCTTATTCTTTCTCTGATGATTCTGGTCAGCCTGATTGGTAATCATCGGGTTGGCTTTATCGACAGGACTCTCACGGAAGTAGGCGATGACGCGGCTGTCAAACAGCGTTACGCGATCAACTTTCGTGGCAGCGTCCATGACCGGGCAATAGCCATCCGCGATGCGGTTCTGGTACGGGACGACCGCGCCCTGAGATCCCATTTCCAGGATATTGAACGCTTGAAGGCTTTCTACGTGGACTCGGCCCGTCCGATGGACCAGCTGTTCCGGTCAGCCGGGGCGACGGACCGGGAGCGGCAGTTACTGGCGGCTATAAAGGAAATTGAGCGTAGCACCCTGGCATTGACCGATGAGTTACTGGAAATGCGTCAGGACGGCAGCATTGAGGACGCCCGGGAGTTCTTGCTGGAGGACGTCTCTCCCGCCTACACCACCTGGCTGAACCGCATTAACGCCTTCATTGACCATCAGGAAGGCTTTATTACCACCAACGTGGATGCAGTAAGAGAGGCCGCTGGCAACTTCAACCGGATGATTTTCATGGTTACCGGGATTGCTGTATTGCTGAGCGTTGCCGTGGCGGTACTTATTATTCGCAGGCTCCGCTCCACCCTGGGGGCTGAGCCGGATGAAGTGGCGGACGCCATTCGCCAGCTCTCGGACGGCATACTTGATCAGGACATTCAGACGAAGTACCCGGACAGTGTAATGGGTGCCCTCCGGGATACCGTAGAGCAACTCGCAGGGATAATCCGCGAAGTTCGGCAATCCGCGACGGCGTTGGCCGGGAGTTCGTCAGAGTTGTTGGCTACGTCGGACAACAACAACCGCCAGATCCGCATCCAGTCCGAGGAAGCGGAACAGATGGCGACTGCCATCAATCAGATGGCCGCGACGGTGAACGAAGTGGCCGGATTTGCCTCCAGTGCGGCCACCGCTACCGGAAAGGCGGATCGGGAAGTGGAAACCGGCAATCGGGTGGTGCAGGAAACAGCGGCCTCCATTGGCGAGCTGGCGGATACCCTGGAAAAAGCCGCGGTAACCGTGCATCGTGTTTCGGACGACAGCGCCAACATTGAGAAGATCATCGAAGTGATCAACGCGATTGCCGAACAGACCAACCTGCTGGCTCTGAATGCGGCTATTGAGGCTGCCCGTGCCGGCACTCACGGCCGAGGCTTTGCGGTAGTGGCAGATGAAGTACGCTCACTCGCGACCCGCACCCAGGATTCCACCCGCGAAATCCAGGAGATGATCGGTAAACTCCAGACCGGCGCCTCGGAAGCGGCAGCGGTGATGGAAACCAGCCGGGACCTGGCCAAAACAACGGTGGAAAAAACCCGGTCGGCGGAACAGGCGCTGGTACAGATCCGGCAGGAAGTGGGTGAAATCAATGACATGAACGCCCAGATTGCCAGTGCTGCGGAAGAGCAGAGCAGCGTTGCGGAGGAGGTGAACCGCAATATCAGCCGTATTCACGATTCCACCGTGCAAACCGCTGCCGGTTCCGAACAGGTGGCTGGCGCCAGCCGCGATCTCGCCACATTGGCGGAGCAGTTGAGTGGGCGGGTCAGTGTGTTCCGGCTTAAAGGCTGAGACCGACGACCAGCAGAGCCAGGGTTGTCAGCAGCACGGCAACATTGATTCCTAGCACTGCGTCGAGCTTTTGAGGGCTGGTAAGAGCCTGCGGCAACGTCAGGCTTATCCACAGGGCTGCTGGCGCAGGCGCCAGTGCAAGGGCGCTCCATGGCGGCAACCAGCCCGCCATCAGTCCTGCCGCCAGCACTCCGAAGCCCGTCAGTAACATGATCCCCACGAGTCGGGCGGCTTTTGGTTTGCCAAGAGTGATAACGAAATGGCGGCGGCCCACTTTACGGTCGGCGTCGACATCGGGGATCTGATTGATCAGCAGCAGCTCGCTGACCAGCAACAGGCTGATCAGGGCCACGGTGACAGCAAGGGTATCCAGGTGGGCGCCGAGTGCAACCAGGCTGCCCAGAACCATCACAGGCCCGAAGCCCATTCCCGGCGCAAACAGGCACAGTAGCGGGGAACGGGTGATCCAGCGGGTGTATGTCAGCACCAGCCCCACCCCGGTCGCGCCTAACACCAGCATGGGTAGCCCCCGAAGCCAGAGAAAGTACACCCCGATCGCAATTACCAGTGCCAGTGTACCGAGAGCCGCCCCAAGAACCCGTTTTGCGGCTGAAGGTGTCGCCGGAAGCGCCCCGCTGCCGCCAGAATAGGGCGTGCGCCTGGTGACCAGATCGAGCCCGGACACAAAGTCCTCGTATTCGTTGAGCAGGTTGACGGCGGCATGGGCCAACACGGCGCCCGTCAGTACCAGCAGGGTATCCAGTAACGCCGGGGGTTCACCCTGCTGCCAGGCCAGCGTAACGCCGAGCCCCGCGCACAGCGGGGCGAGCATCAGAAAACCTGGGCGTGATGCCCGCACCACAGCCATGGTTTCAGACATAATTTGCAGCAAACACCAGCCCCAGCACCACCGGCATAACCACCAGGCTCCCGAGGTTGCTGATCAGAACCAGTGACGCAACCTTTTCAGGCTCCTGCTGGTACTGTTCCGCCAGCATGTAGTTCAGCACTGCGGATGGCATGGCAGCGAAGACCCACAGGGCGGCTATCTGCAGGCCAGGGAGTTCGAGAATCGCGATCATTGGCCACGCCAGGATCAGCCCGGAGGCGGGGCAGGCAATGGCGCCCAGCATGCCCAGTTTCCAGTCGCCAAAATCCACACCCAGCATGCGCACCCCCAGTGTAAACAGCATCAGGGGGATGCACACCCCGCCAAGCATGTTCAGGGTTTCCAACAGCCAGGCGGGCATGGCTACACCGCCGAAATTGACCGCAAGCCCGCCAATGCTCGCCATTATAACGGGCAGGCGAAGCCTTCTGAGGATGGAGGTGTGCGGATCGAGCATATAGATGCCCACGGTAAAGTGCAGCAGCATCTCCACAACAAACAGCACAACGGCGGCCGGCAGGGCTGCTTCTCCGAAGGCCAGCACCAGTACCGGAATACCCATGTTGCCGGAATTGTTGAACATCATCGGCGGCAGGAAGGTTTTCAGGTTCAGCTTCAGAATCCTGGCGACGGGGTAGAGGACAATGCCAGAGCCCAGAACCACAACTGTTGCCGCCAACGCCAGGCTGGTGTACTCCTGCAGCGGTGCCTGCTGGTCTGCCAATACCGCAAACACCAGCATGGGCACAAAAAGCTCCATGTTCAGGATGTTCAATCCCTGGATGTCAGGGGTGCGGTAACGACCGTAAAGAGCACCACAGCCGGCAATCAGGAACACCGGCAACATCGTGGACAGGATCTGGGCAAGCATTCAAAGGCTCCGAGGTAAACCGGGACGGGAAATTAATCCGTTAGGTTCGCAAGTATCGGCGGTTGCAGGCAAGCAAAACCTGTGTTTTTGCGACCAAAGACGGACGGGCGGTTGCTGCCATTATCCCTCCTGCCGCAGAATGACGGGCAGTACTCACAACCCTATTGCCACCACCGTAAGGGAGGCCCCTGTGTCCGATTCTTTTGACCGGCTCGTTCAGCGGGAGAAAACCTGCTCGGTAAAGTTTGACGCCCGCAAGGCCGTGTTCGGCCGCGAGGATGTTATTCCGCTCTGGGTGGCGGATATGGATTTCCCGGCACCGGAGGCGGTGACGCAGGCACTGGAACAGCGAGCCAGGCACCCGGTGTACGGCTATACACTGTTTCCGGAAAGTCTATACGCATCCATTGTCGACTGGTTCAAAAACCGCCATGACTGGGCCATCGAGCGGGACTGGTTGCTGATGGCCCCGGGGGTGGTGCCTTCTCTACACGCGGCGGCGCTGGCGTTTGCCGGTGAAGGCGAAGGCGTGATCATCCAGCCGCCGGTCTATCCGCCGTTTTTCAGTTCCATTCAGAAAACCGGCCGGGCCGTGATCGAGAACCCGCTTGAGCTGGTGGATGGCCGTTATCAAATGAACCTCGAGCACCTGGAGGCCTGCGCCGCAAGAGACGATGCCAGGGTGTTACTGCTGTGTTCGCCCCATAATCCGGTGGGCAGGGTATGGAGCGAGAGCGAGTTGAAGGCCGTACTGTCGATCGCCCGGCGGCATAACCTGTTGGTGCTGTCGGACGAGATCCACTGTGACCTGACCTATCCGGACAAACCTGGTCACCAGGTGCTGGCCCGTCTGTCCGGAGAAGAGGATGCCCTGGTTACGGCTGTGGCACCTAGTAAAACTTTCAACATGCCAGGCCTGGGCATGTCGGCGCTGGTGGTGCCAGATGCAGAGCATCGCAAGGCATTGAAAGAGGTTTTCGATGCCATGCACATGAACCAGTGCAATCCGTTCAGCATCGCCGGATTCGAGGCGGGTTACCGTCATGGTGGCGAGTGGCTCGACCAACTGATGGCCTACCTGAAAGACAATCGCGATTACGTCATCGATTACATTCAACAGCACCTGCCCGCAGTCGGGGTAACAGAACCGGAGGGAACCTATCTGTTGTGGCTGGATTGCCGGGCCCTGGGGATGGACGACCCGGAACTGAAGCGATTCTTTGTGCATCAGGCCGGTGTCGGCATGAACCCGGGAATCACCTTCGGCGAGGCCGGCAGTGGCTTCATGCGCATGAACATTGG